>JBDTCL010000135.1:0-5323 GCA_039923595.1 Antricoccus sp.
ATGATAGTTCCTGCGGCGTTGGGCACCAAGTGCTTGAAGATGATCCGCCTGTTACTAGTGCCGATCGAATGCGCGGCCTCGATAAATTCGCGCTCGCGTAGGGACAGGAATGAACCACGCACTAACCGGGCCAGGTCGAACCAGCCAAACAATGCCAAGAAAAGGCCGATGGCCCAGAACGCCCGCAATTTCGGGAAGTTCTGCGAGACGACGAGCAACACGACCAGCGAGGGGACGACTAAGAAGAAGTCCAAGACCCGCATCATGACGTTGTCGGCGCGGCCACCGAAATAGCCGGAGGTCGAACCGTAGATGACGCCGATGAGGCCGGCGACAGCCATCACGATCAACGCGATGTAAAGCGATCGCTGAGTGCCAGCCTCGATCTGGGCGAGGAGATCTTTGCCCAGGTTGCCTTGGCCGAGCAGGTGCGTGCTACTCGGGCCGGAGTTGTCGGAGTTGTACTCCTTGGGGATGAAGTTCTCGCCAAACTGATTGAACAGCGGCCCGATGTAGGCCATCAGCACCAAGAGTACAAAAAGCACCAGGCCGAGAACGGCGGGTGGATTCTTGAAGAAACGGCGGAAGATTTGCTGCCGCTGCGACCGAGCCTTGATCGTGAATTCACGATCAGCCGATGGTGCTTTTGCGGTCTCAACGGGGGTCTGGGGTGCGCCTGTAATCATATCGTTTCCCTTTCGCACGGCGGCTAACTTAGTCGGATGCGCGGGTCGAGGACTGCATATAGCAGGTCGGCTATCAGGTTGAAGAGGATCACAAATATCGCCGACACGATTAGATATGCGATGAGTTTGTTTTGGTCACCGCTATTGAGCGCCGTGAGGAAAAACTCCCCCAGCCCGTGCCAAGCGAACAATGTCTCGGTCACGATGGCACCCGACAACAGCGCGCCTGCGCCGATTGCGACCACGGTCGTCACGGGAATCAGCGCGTTACGCAGACCGTGTCGCCGCAGCACCGTAAGCCACGGAATACCCTTGGCGCGCGCCAAGCGCAGATAATCTGAATTCAACACGTCGAGCATCGTCGCACGCTGATAACGGCTCCATGCCGCATAGTTTAAAGCAGCAAGCGAAATCGTCGGCAAGATTAAATGCAGCAGCCGATCTTGGAAAAGTGGCCAGCCGGATTCATACAGCGAGATCCCCGCAGTCTCTTCGTTGACGACCGGAATCAGATTGGAACCCAATAGCTGGTTGACCGCGATGGCGCCGTTGCGCAGTAGCGCGGCAAACCAGAAAACCGGAATGGCGATTAGTAGGTAGGCGACGAACGATGCGATGTAGTCCCCGGCCTTACCAGCGCGAACTGCGGTATAGACACCGATGACAATCGCGAGGACAACCGCTAAAACGATGGCCCCGATGACCAACCGCGCTGTCACACCCATCGCGCTGAATAGTTGCGGTTTAACTGGATTACCCGAGATGTCGTTACCGAAGTTGCCGGTCAGGAAGTGTCCCAGCCAGGTGAAATACCGTTCCGGAATCGGTCTGTCGAGCCCGAACTCTTTAGTCTTCGCGTCAAAGAATGCTTGCGACGGTTGCGGATTCTTCTCTCTGTAGGGCGCGAGCGGATCCGCGGTGACGGCAACTAGCCAATACACAGCGAACGACGCGATGAGGAGCACGACGAGCGACTGCAGCAGCCGTCTGATGGTGAAGAAGAGCACGGGGTCCTCCGAATGCCGCTAGCTCTCGCCGAATCGGTGAGCGTCAGCGGAGGGGCCGATGGGGTGATGCTGATGTGGGCCCTCGGATCGGGTTGATCCAAGGACCCACATCACTGAATCTTCGTGCGGTACTGCAGGAGAGGTCAGCAGCGAAGTGTTAGCTCTTCGCGGCTATCTTGTCCTCATTCCACAGCGGGCCGATCTGACTCGCATTGTCCTGGATGTTCTGGTAACTCGACGTGTACGACAGCAGCGTTGGCTTCTGATATAGCGGGATCGTATACATGTCCTGCCAGAGTTGCTTATCAGCTGCGTTCGCGGCCTTAGCAGCCTCTTTGGCATCTGCCGTGTTGGCCATCTCATCCAGATACTTGTCGACTTTAGGATCGTTGCCGTGCGTGTAGTTCTGACCTTGCGCGTCACCACTGACCGAGCGGTAGATCGGCACGTTTGACGTCACAAACGGCGTCGCAACCCACGCAAACAGTGCGATGTCGAATCCGCCAGCTTCCAGCGACTTCGGCTTCGCCTTGCCCTTGAAGATATCGGGGTCCAGATCCTTCTTGATCTCGATGCCAGCCGTCTTCATCTGGGCGGTGACCAAATCTACGGTTTGCTCACGCAACGGGTTGTTCACTGTGGTGCTCATCCCGAGGGATAACCGGTTGCCATCGGGTGCGACATAGATGCCGTCAGCGCCCTTCTTGTAACCGATACCCTCCAGTAACTGATTGGACTTCTGAACATTAGCCGTGTCGAACAAACCACCTGAATTGTCTTGATACTGCGGCTGGTTGTTGACATAGAACCGGTTGTTCAGCACTTTTGCCCGCGAATCAAACTGGCCGACCGTCTTCGAGACGATGTCCTTGCGATCAAGTGCGAAGGCGATCGCTTGGCGAACCTCTGGCTTCGCCAGATGCACATTGCGGGTGTTCAGGTCCATATGCTCGAAGGACAGGCCGAAGGAGATGCTGGTCTTGACTCCTGGCTCAAGGGCCTTGAGGTTCTTCGTCACATCCAGCTGTGGCTGGGGGTAGACCATATTCAACGAGGCGTTCTTCATCGACTTCACGATGGTGTCGGGGTCATTGCCGATGTTGTTGATAACAATCTTGTCGAGCTTGCCGGGGGTGCCCCACCACTTGGGATTTTTGGTCACCACAACGATCTTTTTGTCGGCCTGGATGTTGGTCTTGAGCAACTGGTACGGGCCGTTGGCGATGTCCTTATCGATGCCGTCTGCAATCGGCCAGCCCTTGGTGAGATAGTCACACGTGGCGGTCGGGCTACCCTTGTCCATGATGTGCTTGGGGAACAAGCCAACGCTATTGAATGTCCCCTGCCAGTCCGCATACGGCTTGGCGTAGGTCACGATAACTTCGTGATCGTCCTTGCCAGCAGCAACGGACTTCATTTGCTCGTAGCCGGTGGTGGACAGCAGCGCGGCGCAGCCACCGTCAGCGGGATCGGATGACTTCTGCAGATTCCAGCTGAAGATGAAATCGTCGGCGGTCATCTTGGTGCCGTCGCTCCACACGGCTTTCGGGTTGATCTCATAGGTGGTGGTCTGCACACCGCCTTTGTCGACGTTCTTCGGCTCGGAAGTAAGCAGGTCAGAGTTGTACTTAAGGGTGAAGTCTGGCTGCACGTCGAATGCACCCAGGAACATGCGGACTTCGATGTTTTGCACCGACGTAGCGTTGCCCGCCGCGATCAGCGGCATCAGGTTCGCGGGAAAATCGGTCGTTTCGCCAAATGTCAGCGTCCCGCCGGTCGCTCCGGCTGTACCGCCGCCGCCGCCGCTGCCGCTGCTGCCGGAGCAGCCACCGGCCACGAGCGCGAACGATGCGGCCGCAGCAACTACCGCGATCACTTTTCGCTTCTTTAACAGCACGTCCTGTGCCTCCTTGTTGGCCCCCAGAGGTGGCCGAGAGCGTCAATCGGTCTTGCGCGACGTGTTTCGTCGAACGATTGAAACTCTAAGACGATCCCACCTGCTGAGACGAGACCCTTTGCCGCATCGTGACCGATTGGTTACGAAACTTCGTGACCACGCAGTCAAATATTGTTAAACTAAGCAGTCCTCATCGGGATTTCTTAACAAACCTAAAGATGGTGTTAAAAACGCACGGATCGATGCCAACAGCAACGACCTCACCGACGATCCAGCTGCGTCAAATTCAGGAACGATTTAACGGAACGCGACGATCAGCGGCCGACGGCCCGCTTGCCGCGCTCGCGGGCCCGCAGGTTTGCCGTCAGAGTCACTTTGCGCACTCGGACAGCGGCTGGGGTGACTTCAAGACACTCATCGATTGCACAGAACTCCAACGCTTGCTCCAGCGATAACATTCGCGGCGGCACTAGTCGGGTCAACTCTTCGCCGGTGGACTGACGGACGTTCGTGAGTTTGCGCTCGCGACAGACGTTGACGTCCATCTCGTCCTGGCGGGAGTTTTCGCCAATGACCATGCCTTCATACACTTCGGTACCGGGCTCGACAAGCATGCTGCCGCGCTCCTGCAAAGCGAACATTGCGTACGCGGTCGCAACACCAGTGCGGTCGGCAACCATCGAACCGTTCTGTCTGCTGCGCAGTTCGCCAACCCAGTCGCCATAGCCGTGCGAGATTGCGTTGAGCACCGCGGTTCCCCTCGTTTCGGTGAGGAATTCAGTACGGAAGCCAATGAGGCCACGGCTCGGAACAATCCATTCCATGCGGGTCCAGCCGGTGCCGTGATTGGCGAGGGTCTCCATGCGGCCCTTTTGGACGGATAGCAGCTGTGTGAGCGCGCCGACGAATTCCTCTGGGGCGTCGATCGTGACGTGCTCAAATGGCTCTTGAATCTTGCCGTCTACCTCTCGGGTAACGACCTGTGGCCGTCCGACGGTGAGCTCGAATCCTTCGCGACGGAACGTCTCCACCAAGACGGCGAGCGCTAATTCGCCGCGGCCTTGAACTTCCCACGTATCAGGACGCTCAGTCGGCAGCACTTTGATCGAAACGTTGCCGACAAGTTCAGAATCGAGACGATTACGCAATAGTCGCGCCGTCAGCTTCTTGCCGCTGCGACCAGCTAGCGGACTGGTGTTAATACCAATCGTCATCGAGATGCTCGGCTCATCCACAGTGATCCCCGGTAATAACCGTGGATCGTCCGGGTCTGCAAGCGTGTCACCGATCATGACGTCGGCGATACCCGCGACCGCAATGAGATCGCCCGGCCCCGCGCTCTGGGCAGCAACCCGTTCGAGGCCCTGAGTCACTAGCAGCTCAGCAATTTTCGCGCGTTTGATGTCCCCATTTGGCTGACACCACGCGATCTGCTGACCAGCGGTCATCGTGCCGTTACGGATTCGGCATAGCGCCAACCGGCCCAGGTATGGCGAGGCGTCGAGGTTGGTGACGTGGGCCTGCAGCGGCATCGCCGGGTCGTATGAGGGCGCTGGAATTGTCTTGAGCAGCACGTCGATCAGGACGTCGAGGTTCTCCGCTGCCGGGCTCGTACCATTCTCTGGTTGTTCCAAAGATGCCTTGCCTGCCTTGGCCTGGCAATAGATGATCGGAAATTCTAGATCGGCTACGTCAGCCATTCCCAGGTCGTCGTATAAGTCCATGAACAATCC
>JBDTCL010000136.1:0-2918 GCA_039923595.1 Antricoccus sp.
TTGGGCACCGAGCGCGGTGAGTGTGAGCTCGCCTCCGGACAGTGTCTGCGCGTCGCGGTTGAGCTCGAGTCGCTGCAAACCAAGGCCGGCAAGTTGGGCAATCGCTTGTTCTTCGATATCCCAATCCTCGCCCACAATTTCAAAGTCCAGAGGTGCCGTGGAGCCACTCTCGATCGCCGCCAGTGCGTCCTGCTTTTCAGTGATACCCAGGATGTCGCTGACCGTCATGCCAGTGCCACGGACGAGCTCTTGGCGCACATAGCCGGTTGACCCCGCGAGCGTGATCGAGCCTCGACTTGGTCTGAGTTCTCTTGCGATCAACCGCAGCAGGGTGGACTTGCCAGTCCCGTTGTCGCCGACGAGGCCCGTGCGACCTCGACCAAAGGACACCGAGAGCTGATCGATGATTATCGACCCGTCGGGCCACTCGAAACTGATGTCATTGATGGTGACCGAAACAAAAGCAGGCATGAGATCTCCGATTGATTCGGAATGGATGGGATCCATGACGGCTATGAGGTAGCCGACGAACTCATATCTTCAACGAAACACTCCTTGTTGCTGGTTGATCTAGATTGACCAATTCTGCCGCTGCCGTCAACCGATTAATGCCCAGTTGAGACTGGTAACCGTTTAACTACGGGGTAATTAATCTGACTTCTCATCGGGCACGTTGTCGAGCTCTGCTTCGATGGTCGTGTCCATTCCGTGGCCGGTGTGTACGACCGTTGCTGGTGGCAGGGTGAGCAATTTCGTGCGAATTGAGTCGACGATTGTCGGATAGTCCGAGTACGACCGGCCGGTTGCGCCAGGGCCACCCTCGAATAATGTGTCACCACTAAAAACGCAGCCAAGTTCCTCGCTATAGAGGCAAACTGCGCCGGGTGAGTGTCCTGGCGTGTGGATGACTCGCAGGGATATTCCAGCAATCTGGATGAGGTCTCCGTCAGCGAGCTCACTATCTGGCTGGGTGTCCGGATGCTTCATCTGCCATAAGACCTGATCATCAGGATGCAGCCGAATTACGGCGCCGGTGCGCGACCGCAACCGCGGCGCTGCGTCAATGTGATCGTCATGACCGTGAGTGCAGATGATCGCCTGGAGCTTGCGATCGCCTACTGCAGCTGCGATAGCGGCGACATCGTGCGCGGCGTCAATGACAATGACCTCATTTTCATCACCAACGATCCAGACATTGTTATCGACATCCCAGGTGCCGCCATCGAGACTGAAGGTCCCAGACGTGATCAACCGTTCGACCTGCGTGACCACTAGAGGATCACGACCGAACGCAACACTTCGCCGTCATTCATCTTCTTGAACGCAGCCTCGATATCGTTGATACCGATACGTTCGCTGACGAAGGCATCAAGATCAAACTTGCCCTGCTGGTACAAGTCAACCAGCATCGGGAAGTCGCGTGAGGGCAAGCAATCGCCGTACCAGGATGACTTCAGCGATCCACCTCTACCAAAAATATCCGCCAGCGGCAACTCGATCTTCATTTCTGGGTTGGGAACACCGACCAGAACCACGGTCCCAGCCAGATCCCGTGCATAGAAAGAAGTTTTCCAGGTTTCCGGACGTCCGACCGCATCGATGACGACGTCAGCACCGAATCCACCAGTCAGCGCCTGAATCCCCTCAACGGCATCGGTATTCGCAGAATTGACCGTATGCGTTGCGCCGAATTTCTTCGCAAGTTCTAGTTTGCGATCGTCGATGTCGACCGCGATGATTTTTGATGCACCAGCGATTGCTGAGCCAGCGATCGCTGCATCACCAACACCACCACAGCCGATGATCGCAACGGTCTTGCCCCGTGTCACGCCGCCGGTGTTAATTGCCGCACCAACGCCGGCCATGATGCCGCAACCGAGCAGGCCGACGGCGGCCGGATCGGCGTCTGGATCAACCTTGGTGCATTGACCCGCAGCGACCAGGGTCTTTTCGGCGAATGCGCCGATTCCCAAGGCGGCAGTGAGCTCAGTGCCGTCCTCTAAGGTCATTTTTTGCGTCGCGTTATGGGTATTGAAGCAATACTGTGGTTCGCCGCGTAAGCACGCGCGGCAGTTGCCGCAGACAGCTCGCCAGTTGAGGACTACAAAATCACCCGGAGCGACTTCGGTGACGTCGTCGCCGACGGCTTCAACGATCCCTGCGGCCTCGTGACCGAGCAAGAATGGGAATTCGTCGTTGATGCCGCCTTCGCGGTAGTGCAGGTCGGTGTGGCACACACCGCAGGCCTGGATTTTGACCAGCGCTTCGCCGGGGCCCGGATCGGGAACGATGATGGTTTCAAGAGTGACTGGTTCGCCTTTGGCGCGGGCGATAACGCCCTGGACTTTGCTCGACATGCATTAAGTCTAATGGGATGGAGCGTTGTCGATCAAGTTGCCCGTGACCCCGCTCGCCATCACATTCTATAGAATCACCCCAAGCGTGACTAGCGAGAGGAATGCACCATGGATGATCAGGACTTCGACGAGATCCTCAAGGCGGTACGACACTTCATCCGTGAGGAGGTCGTGCCTGCCGAAGACGTGATTGAGGAGACCGACGAGATCCCTGAGAGTCTGCGTCAACAAGCCAAAGACATGGGCCTTTTTGGTTTTGCCATTCCAGAGGAGTACGGCGGTCTGGGGCTCACCATGACGCAAGAGGTCGCACTCTATCTAGAACTCGGCTGGACCACTCCGGCTTTCCGCTCGATTTTTGGTACCAATAACGGCATCGCCGGACAGGTTTTGGTGAAGGCCGGCACCGACGAGCAGAAGAAGGATTGGTTACCGAAGCTCGCCTCGGGCGAAGTGACCGCTTCTTTTGCCCTCACCGAGCCTGAAGCGGGTTCGGATCCGAGCACTCTACGCACGACCGCTCGCCACGACGGTGAGGAGTGGGTCATCAACGGTGGCAAG
>JBDTCL010000137.1:0-2629 GCA_039923595.1 Antricoccus sp.
ACCGCGACCGTGTCGCGATAGGTCGGGAAAAGCCAGTCATTAGCGCCGAGTGCGAGCGCCGCGGCTACCTGGCAAGCTTCTTGACCGTGGGATGACGGGTAGACCGCGAGCCGACCCTGGCGCACAAGCGCATAGGCCTGGTCGTTGATCCGGCGGCCGGCGACAAGTGCGCCATAACCGGCGAGCAGCGTTGGATCGTCGGGCATGGAGTAATCCGAATTTTCGACCGCGGCACCGTCTTGGCCGATCAGCGAAATCGGCTCTGCCGTGGGGAGCAATGACTCTGGTGAGTTGGCCATAATTGAGACTCCTTCAGTTGCCGCTGGTAGGATAAATCGAATCATTTGTTGCCAATCGTCGCTATAGTTGGCGAAAGAATTGAGATTGTGTAACGTAATCGGCAGCAGATGGCAACAATTTGTCTGTTGAGTTGCGTTTCTAGGGGGTCCCCAAAGACAGATGGCAGCCGACCTGGATGACATTGACCGAGCCATTTTGGCCGAATTGGCCAAAGATGGTCGTCTGTCGATGCGCGCTCTGGCCGACGAAGTGCACATTTCGCGCGCCAACGCCTATAGCCGCGTCGAACGCTTGCAATCCTCCGGGGTGATCACTGGTTTCACTGTGCTGACCGATCCGCAGCTTCTCGGACTGATGACGACTGCCTATGTGACCCTGCATCTTCAACAGGACGAATGGCAGTCGATCTCCAGACGCTTGCTCGGCATGCCGGAGGTCGTGCACTGGGCACTAACTGGGGGCGATTTCGATGCGATCCTGCTCATTCGGGCTCGCGACAACTCAGACCTGCGCCGAATCGTTCTCGGTGAACTGCAGAATATTCCCGGTGTGTTGAACACTCGGACGCTGCTTGTTTTCGAAGATGGCAGTAACTAGGGCCGATAGGAGCGGTCGACGCAAGCGATCCGGGCTCAGATGCAGCCACATACTCGTCCCTAATCCGGGATTGCTTTACCCGGATTCATAATATTGTGCGGATCTAGCGCTCGCTTCACCGAATGATGCATCGCGATCACAGGAGCCGAGAGCTCGCGAGCGAGACCGTCTCGTTTCAGCAGACCAACACCGTGTTCACCGGTGACCGTGCCACCAAGTTCGAGCGCGCCGGTGATGATGTCTTCGAAGGCCGCTTGCGCACGCGAGCGGGAGTCTGGATCGTCATGCGGCGTGATCAGCAACGGATGCAGATTGCCGTCGCCGACGTGCGCGATATTCGCGATTTTGGTGCCGTGCCGCTGAGCCGCTTTCTCGATGATGGCAAGCATCGACGGAATGGCGCCTTTAGGTACACAGACGTCCTCGGTGAGCACCGGTCCGAGACGCTCGAGAGCGGGATATGCCAACCGTCGAGCGGAGAACAACATTTCGGCTTCTTCGACTGTGCTGGAGCGCGCCGTGAAGGTCGCGCCGACCTTGTCGAAACACGCAATGATGCCGTCGGCGGTCTGCTCACCACTCGACCCGCGTTCATCAGAACGGGCCAGTAGCAACACTTCTGCATCAACCGAGAGGTCCATATTTTTCCAGGCATCCACAGCAGCAAGGCAATGCTTGTCGACCAACTCGAATGCAGCAGGCACCAGGCCCGCCCTGGTCACCTCCGCTACGGCGGCTCCAGCATCGTGAAGCGACGAGAAGTAGCCGACGACAGTGATACCGGGATCAGGTAACGGCAGCAACCGAACGGTCACTTCGGTGACGATCCCGAGAGTGCCTTCGGAGCCGACCATCAGACCGACCAGGTCATAGCCGGCTACACCTTTGGCGGTGCGATGCCCGATTCGGACGAGCTCACCGGTTCCAGTGACCACCTGCAGTTCGAGTACATAGTCGCGGGTAACCCCGTATTTGACGCAACACACGCCGCCCGCATTCGTCGCAACGTTGCCGCCGATACTGGACCACGGCGAGCTCGCCGGATCTGGCGGATACCACAATCCATGCTCGGCGCACGCGGCCCGCAGATCATCGTTTATGACACCTGGTTGCACAACCGCGATTCGCTCTGTGGCGTCGATCAAGACGACTTCCGTCATTTTATCCAGCGACAGCACCACGCAACCGTCGATCGCATTTGCCCCACCTGATAGACCGGTACCCGATCCACGCGCAACGATTGGTCGGCCGTACTTGATACACAGCCGAACAACAATTTGTACCTGTTCAGCAGTTCGAGCGCGAACGAGTGCGTCCGCTCGGCCCGCTGGCGCCCACTCAGCGTCATCATGGCTGTAGGCGGTAATGATGTCGGGATCGGTGAGCACGTAACCGCTCGGAAGCGCTCGTTGCAACTGCGTCACAAAATCGTCAGCATCCATCGGCCATGTCACCCATCTGTTGGATCTTCATCTGTCGGGATCTTCACTCTATGGGCTACTCCTGCTCGGGCTCCGGTCCGTAGACTTGGCTCAGTTACCGCACCAAACTTGGAGGTCAGCCATGTGTCGCAATATCAAAACGCTGCACAACTTTGCACCGCCGGCAACATCAGATGAGGTTCGGGCAGCGGCGTTGCAGTACGTACGCAAAATCTCGGGTTCGGCCCGGCCGTCCCAGGCCAACGAAGAAGCGTTCAACATCGCGATGGAATCGGTCACGGCGGCGACGC
>JBDTCL010000138.1:0-2785 GCA_039923595.1 Antricoccus sp.
AATTTCAACAAGGGCAAACGGCTGCGTCGCTCGGACTCACCGGCGAGGAGAATTTCGACGTCATTGGGATCACCCAGTTGGCCGACAGTATTCCCGCAACGATTCGGGTGCGTGCCGGGCAGATTGAGTTTGACGCAGACCTTCGCATCGATACTCCCGGTGAAGCTGAGTATTTTCGGCACGGCGGAATCATGCCCTACGTCCTGCGCACACTCCTGGCCGACGAGAAGGCTTCGTGATGGTGGTGTCGGCCCGATCAGCTGAGTAGCGAACGCAAGAGGTCGGCCAAAATGGATCGATTACTGCTTCTGTGTGGTCGTAGCCGGGCGCGCGATAAGTGTCCGGCCCAGGTGCAACGCCATCGCCACAAATGTGATCACCCAAGCGGCAAGCGCGACCCACAGCATCGCAGCACCGATGCGACCCACCACCGGGAGACGGTCAGCTTCACCGAGATAGATTCCAGCCACTGCGTACATTCCGAGTGGAAAGACAACGCTCCAGAATGTCGCCTCGTAGGTGAGCGGCACTCGGTGACGCCAATGTCGCCACAGGCCAGCTGCGATCAGGACTGGGATGAGCCAGGTTGCGAACGCCCAAAACACCACCGATGCACCGGCAACTAATCCGTGGACCGCATTCACCATCGGAGCGCTACGCATCTCAACGATCCGTGAGCCGGCCAAGACGGTGATGGCGCAGGCGCCCATAGCGACCCAATACGGTGGGTCAAGATCCTTTGGACCTAACGGATAGAGCATCATTCGCAACGTGACCAGGACACCGGTCGTGGCGTACAGAAAAATTCCCACCGACCACGAAAATACCGCGACGATCCCGAGCAGTCTCGCGTGGCCACCGGCCACTCGTTCCAACGATGCGGCCGCGGTCGCAACCGACTGACTGGCGACCACCCAGATGAACCAACTGCCGTTGGCATCTGCGACGACCGGACGCGTGCTTCTGCCCAAAACCGCCGTCCAGGGAATCACATATCCGAGCACAATCCAGCTCACTCCGGAGATGATCAACAGAGCCGCGGTGATGGGGTAAATTCCGGCCACCGCGAGCCGGACACCAAGCACGTTCGTACCGGCAATGAACGTGAAGAATCCAAAGGCCCGCCGAGGATTGGTGAAGTCCTCGAAGATTGCGCCCCGATAACCCACAATCCGCCAGATGGTGAGTGCGACCAGAAGCACGTACGAGACAGCACAAATGACCAGCAGCGCCTGAGAAATCAGCACGCGGCCGGTGAGGTGCGTTCCCACCGAGATAATGCCGGTAGCCATGACCAGCGCGAAGTAGCCCGGCGAAAGCCCTCGCACCGCCGTACTTATCGGAGCCGTTCTCGGTTGCGCAGTGTTCATGCTCGAAAGATTAGCTGAGTCAATTGCTCAGGCATGACAAGGTTTGCCCAATTTTAATCGCATGCACTATCGAGCCGCGTCATGTGACGGCCCGCTCTCAGATGGCGATGCGATAGCAAACAGATCGACGAGCTTGTCCCACCTGGTCTGACGGCCAGGCGGAAAGCGCGTTCTTGAGCGCGTCATTTTGCGCTGGCCATACCGCCGCCGGGCAAATGCAGAGTCGGGCCGAGCGAGGCGACACGCCGCGATAAGACCGACCGGCGCTAGAAAGATTCCAATCACACCAATCACGGTCCGACCCTTGAGAAAGGCGACAACCGCAAATATCATGCCGATCAGCACGCTGATCGCAGCGCCGACCTCGCCCTTGCTTTGATCCTGGTCAAACGGATTCACGCCGAGCAGCAGGAACAATCCAACAATGACCGCAATCAACGCCGCATCAACTGAACTTCGACCCTCCTTGGCCCAGTACACATCCTCAAGCCGCAGCCAGAGCGCAAACTCGTCCAGCGTCAACGCGGCACCGACCCCAAAGAGGGCTGCGAGGATATGCAGCTCGGGAGCGCTGGGCTGATAGGTGAACTCCAACGTGCCGACGATCAGCAGCAGAAAGATTCCATATACCTGGTGATGGACGTGGATGCCGCTAGCGCTGACGTCTCGAAAAGGTCCACGTCCCTCACGAATTGCCTTAGTAATGAACCTGGTTGTCAGGAAAGTGAAGATGAATGCGCCAAGGAAGCACGCGACGAGCAGGCGCCTGCCATTAAGATCTGGGATGAGATTGATATTTGGCACCGTCACTGTTCGCTTACTTCGATCGTCGCCAGCTCCGTGTTGGCACCGCACAACAAGACCGCTACCCGACGATCGGGATCGAGCTCTAATGTGCCGGTGATGAGCGGCGCTAACGCGGTGGCCGCCGCATGCTCAACGGCGAGCCGAAGTTCGCGCCAAAGCCAGTTGCGGGCCTCGATGATTGCCGGGTCGTCGACGAGGATAGATCTGACCTGTGCTTGCGCCGCGATGTCAAAGGCAATCTGACCTAGCTGCCGTGCGCCGAGTGAGTCAGCGGCGACACTGTCCACTTCGACATCCACCGGTCGATTATTTGCCAGCGCGGCGTGCAGTGTGGGTACGCCGGTTGGTTCGATGCCAACTGCGGTGCCAGTTGGCAGGATCGCAGCGAGGCCGCCTAGCCAGCCCCCGCCACCGACGGCGATGCAGACATCGTCAAATGCTCCAGCTTGCTCGGTGAGCTCCAGCGCTGCTGTTCCGGCGCCGGCGACCATGTCCAGCAGGTCGTAGGCATGCATCGCTACGGCGCCGGACCGCCCGATATAGTCCGCTGCTGCGACGGCCGCATCAGCGTATTCCGTACCGTGAATATGGACCTCGGCGCCGAGTGA
>JBDTCL010000139.1:0-5257 GCA_039923595.1 Antricoccus sp.
AATAACGACCGTAGACCGTCGATTCACTAAACAAAGTTGCGTCTCCCCGTTTGTCGGGGAGGCGCAACTTTTGTATGCGACCAATTTTTTGGTGACGCCAATTGCGACGGGAGCTCAAGAGGCTAACGAGTCGCTGGCGCCCACAGGTCGGTACAGACGACCGTACGAGTGAACCTAATCCTCGAGCTGATCGACGCCCGAGCTAGTGCAGTGCAGCGCGCGCAGCAGAGCCGACGGCATCGGTGACTAAGTCCAGAATGCGCGAGTCGATCTTCCACCGTTGCCAGTACAAGGTCACATCAACGGTGACATTCGGCGTCAGATCAACGAGTTCTGGGTGGCTCGCCTGATCCTGCGGCAACATACCCCATCCCAGGCCAATCTCGATGGCTCTGGCGAAGTCGTGCGAGGCAGGAATGTAATGAGTAGGCGGGGCGATCGCGCGCCGGGTGAATCGCTTTATATAGCGGTATTGCAAGTCATCCTTGCGGTCGAAGCTGACCACCGGCGCCTCGGCAAGGGCAGCGCTGCTGACCCCGCCAGCGAAGTAGGTCGCTGCGATAGTTCGATGCGCAAAAGCCCGATACCGCATGCGACCAAGCCGGGTGACTCGGCATCCCTGGACCGGTTCGACGCGTGCGGTAATTGCCGCCATTGTGGTGCCTGAGCGAAGCAGATTGGCCGAGTGTTCCTCATCGTCTCGATGTAGGTCGAAAACGACGTGGTGCTGTGCGGCCAGCGGTGCCAAGGCTTGAAGTAACCAGGTAGCCATGGAATCTGCGTTCACCGCAAGAGGAACGATCAGCGAATCGTGCGTTGCATCAATCTCCCGCATGGCTTCCGCGCTGAGCTGAGCGACCTGGCGAGCTAGTCGGACATAGGCCAAGCCAGCGTCAGTGGGCAGCAATGGTCGGGTTCTCAACATCAGCACCTGCCCGGCCTGTTGCTCCATCGCCTTGATGCGCTGGCTGACCGCCGACGGCGTGATCAGTAATTTGCGTGCTGCCGACTCGAGGCTGCCCTCATCGATGGCGGTAGCGAGCGTGAGTAGTTGATCGAGCATCATCATTGTGAAGCAATTCTAATGGATACTAAGAAATATTATTTGGACTAAGGGGCGGGTTAAGTCATACCGTCCACTGATGATCAACGTCGCTCTCGCCGGTCTGGGCACCGGACTGTCTCTTATCGTCGCAATTGGCGCTCAGAATAGCTTCGTATTACGCCAAGGGATCCGACGTGAGCAGGTGGCCGTGATTGTGCTGATCTGCGCAGGCGCAGATGCGCTTTTGATCACGCTCGGAGTGGCCGGTTTTGGTGCGATTGTGCGCAGTGCGCCGGTTGCGCTGAGTGTCATTCGGTGGAGCGGCATCGCGTTTTTGCTGGTCTACGCCATCCTTGCGCTGCGCAGGTGCGTGCAGCCGCGCAAAACCGACCTGCAGTCCGCGTCCAGCACGCTCACCTTCGGCGCAGCTGTGTCGATCTGCCTCGCATTGACCTTTCTCAACCCTCACGTATACCTCGATACGATGATTCTGTTGGGGGCGCTCGCCAACAGCTATGGCCAGAGCAATCGATGGTGGTTTGGCGGTGGTGCGATCATCGCCAGTTTCTTGTGGTTTTGTGGCTTGGGATTTGGCTCGCGGCTGCTGGAGCCGATATTCGCCAGCCCTATCGCGTGGCGCATGCTTGATGGCCTCATTGCGCTGGTCATGCTGGCGGTCGCGCTCATGCTGGCGTTGTCCTAAATCGGTAAGCACTCAGCCGCTCAAGTGCTGGGCGCTTTTAGCACTCATGACCGTAGAGTGCTAATCTGGCACGTGCCGAACATTGGTGAGGCAGTCACTAGCTGGCATCGTTCGATCGGGCAGATCCTGATCGGAGTTGAGCTAGCGCTGGGTTGCCGTCCGTCGCGGGCACCAACGTACGGCCGGAAATACGTTCCCCTTTATAAGGATGGATTAGTCAATGGCGAAAATGATCGCATTTGACGAAGAGGCCCGTCGTGGTCTCGAGCGTGGCATGAATGCTCTTGCCGACGTAGTCAAAGTGACGCTTGGCCCCAAAGGCCGCAACGTCGTATTGGATAAAAAGTGGGGTGCGCCCACCATCACCAACGATGGTGTCAGCATCGCTAAAGAAATCGAGCTAGAAGATCCCTGGGAGAATATCGGCGCTGAGCTGGTCAAGGAGGTCGCTAAGAAGACTGATGACGTCGCTGGCGACGGAACGACCACCGCTACGGTACTCGCTCAGGCGTTGGTCAAAGAAGGCTTGCGTAACGTCGCTGCTGGTGCGAACCCGATGTCGCTGAAGAAGGGCATCGAAGCCGCTGTGGCTTCGGTTACCGAGCAGTTGCACAAGCAGGCGAAGGATGTCGAGACCAAGGAGCAGATCGCTTCGACCGCTGGTATTTCAGCTGGTGACCCATCCATCGGTGAACTTATCGCCGAGGCAATGGACAAAGTTGGCAAAGAAGGTGTGATCACCGTCGAGGAGAGCAACACCTTTGGCCTAGAGCTCGAGCTCACCGAAGGTATGCGCTTCGACAAGGGTTACATCTCCGGCTACTTCGTCACCGATCCTGAGCGGATGGAAGCTGTACTTGACGATCCATACCTGCTGATCGTTGAAGGCAAGATCTCGAACGTAAAGGACTTGCTGCCGCTGCTGGAGAAGGTTATGCAGTCGGGCAAGCCGCTAGCGATCATCGCCGAAGATGTCGAGGGCGAAGCACTGTCGACGCTGGTTGTCAACAAGATCCGCGGCACCTTCAAGTCTGCTGCTGTCAAGGCTCCCGGCTTTGGTGATCGCCGCAAGGCCATGCTGCAGGACATTGCAATCCTGACCGGTGGCCAGGTCATCAGCGAGACTGTGGGACTCTCCCTGGAGTCGGCTGGGCTGGAATTGCTCGGTCGCGCTCGCAAGGTGGTCATCACCAAGGACGAGACCACGATTGTTGAAGGTTCGGGTGATCCGGAGCAAATCAACGGCCGGGTCGCTCAGATCCGCGGCGAAATCGAAGCCTCAGATTCGGACTATGACCGTGAGAAGCTGCAGGAGCGCTTGGCGAAGCTCGCCGGTGGCGTTGCGGTGATCAAGGCTGGCGCGGCCACTGAGGTTGAACTCAAGGAGCGCAAGCACCGCATTGAGGATGCCGTACGTGCAGCGAAAGCTGCCGTCGAAGAAGGCATCGTTCCTGGCGGTGGCGTCGCATTGCTGAACGCAGCACTAAAGGCGTTCGACAATCTCAATCTGTCCGGTGATGAGGCCACTGGCGCGAACATCGTTCGCGTCGCGCTCGAGGCACCGACCAAGCAGATCGCAATCAACGCTGGCCTCGAAGGTGGCGTCGTTGTGGAGAAGATCAAGTCGCTCAAGATCGGTCACGGCCTCAACGCTGCGACCGGTGAGTATGTCGACATGGTCAAGGCAGGAATTATGGAGCCGGTCAAGGTGACGCGCTCCGCGCTGCAGAACGCTGCATCGATTGCTGCATTGTTCCTCACCACCGAAGCAGTTGTCGTTGACAAGCCTGAGAAGTCAGCGCCAGCGATGCCTGATGGTGGCGGTATGGGAGACATGGGCTTCTAAGAAGTCTCGTTTAGCAACTTACCCAACACAGGACCCCGGCCAGATCGGCCGGGGTCCTGTGTTGTGCATGAAGCGCGAGGAACTATTTCTGGAACGGCGCCTTGTACGCCTTCGCCTCTGACGAGGCCACGAAGCCCTGCTGTGAGGCGAGCCCGCCCTTTGCCGTCGCGTCCGGCTTGTCGATCGTGGTCGCCCGGCTGCCCGGCTGACCGGGCTTGGTGAAGTCCTGCTCGGCAACGAGGCCCTGGAGGTCAACCGTGATCGAGGTCTTCGTCTTCAGGATTCCAGCACGTGTCATGTCCTTGTTGTCGCACGCCTTCTTCAAGATTGCCCCGAATACCAAGCCTGCAGCGTAACCGGCCCCGACTGCGTCATTTGCCGGGTCGGTGAACTTTGCCTCGAACTTCTTCGCGATGTCCTGCGCGAGCTTGTTATCTGCGTTGAACGGCAAGATGGGGGAGACCCGCAGAAAGTTCGCGGTGAGCGCAGCCGCAGCAGGGGTGTTCATCAGGGTTGGTGCGAAGCTCGGGCTGAAGCCGATCATCTGGATGTTCAGTCCCTGCGCTTGGTTCTGAGTCGCCGCCGAAGCGGTCTGTACCGGTGAGGTGGCCAGTGCCATGACGTTGGCACCCTTGCTCTTCAGGTCAGTGATGACCGCCGACATGTCGGCCTCGGCCGAGGTGACCTTGTCTTCGATGACGGTCTGGTTGTGCTTGCTCGCGTAGTACTTCATGCCCAACAGCGAGTTGTTGCCGGCCTCGTTGTCGAGGAAGACAGCGCCAATTTTGTCGCCGTCCTTGAGCTTGCCCTGCTTCTGCAGATAGGCCAGGCCATTGATCATCTCGACGTCGTAGGTCGAACCAATCATCAGTACTGCATCAGAGTCGAGATTAGACGATGCCCAACCGGACGTCGCTGAAACCATGCTGTCCGCGGTGATCTGACTCTTCAGCGCCGCGAGTGCCGGCGAACCGAGCATCTGGATGATGCCCGCGTCCTGAGTCTTCATGTTCGCGTAAAGCGTGACCGCCTTGTTCACGTCATAACCGGTGTCCGCAGCATCGATCTTGATCTGCCGTCCGCAAATGCCACCGCTGGCGTTGACGTCGTTAGCCCATAGTTGGTTGCCGGCTGTGGTGGCTAAACCGCCAACTTTGAACGCCCCCGAGGTGTCAGTTAAGGCGCCGAGGGAAATTTCTTTGGCGGTGACGCCGATATCTGTTTTTACCCCGCTGGAATCGGACGAACTGCCCGAGTTACCGCCTTTGGTGCTGCAAGCACTAGCTCCGAGTGCGACCGTGATGGCTCCGATGAGCAGCACGCGTTGAGTTTTACGCATCTACTTGACTTCCGTTTCCGCCGTGTCGGCCGAGTGTTGCCCTGATGAATTGACTTGAGCTAAGCAACATACTTTCTTCAGAACACAGGATAGACGGTCGTTACGATTTCGTTAAGTCGATGTCCGCGTCGTACTGCCGCGGGTCCTATCCCCAGATGCGTTCCACACCTGGCTCCTCAGCCTGAAACGCTTGACCCCCAAACATGAAGTAGCGCTCCCCGCGTCTCGCGAGGAGCGCTACTTCACGTGTGGGGGTCAAGGGTTTCAGGCTAAGGAGCCAGGCATGGAACGCATCTGGGGTAGGACCCGCGGCAGTACGACGCG
>JBDTCL010000140.1:0-2505 GCA_039923595.1 Antricoccus sp.
GGCAACTCGCAGCATTGTGATTGCTTCGGCGCTATGGGGTGTTGTGCGACTCACTGATCGGATACCGGCCTATCGGTTATCGATGGGGGTCACCCTGCCAAGGATTGGATCGCTCGGGTCATTCTGGAAGAGTCAATTGGCGCAAGTGCTGGCGCCAGTGTCACGTAACGGTCTGATTGTGGACTGTCGATCAGATACCTACGCTGTGTCTTGGCATCCGAAACTTGATCGATTTCTAGGTGTACGAGTGTTTCGTGAAGTTTCTGGCGAGCGCACGGTGGTCTCCCACATGGCTAAGCACAGTCGCGGATTGGTCGCACGTGCATTACTGAGCGAACCGCACGCACCGCAGACTGCCGCTGAAGCCGTGGACATACTTAATGCCTACTTTGCTACGAATGAGGTCCACACCGCAGCCGGTCAGCCAGTCGCGATCAAGATCGAGTTCGCTCAAGGTGCTCTTGAGGTAATTACGAGCTAAATCTCCCCGATCGAGCCCTCGAGGTGAATCTCGCCGTCGTGCAGTTTGTACGTTGCGCCAACGATCGCGAGTCGGCCTTCGTCGATAGCACGCGCCACGACCTGGGAGCGTTCTGCGAGAAGTTTGGCTGTCTCCATGACATGCACGGCGACAACCTCATCGACCTCAAGCTTTCCATTCGCACTTTGCGCTCGAGCGGCGAGCGCACTTGGCATCACTCGTTCGACGATGTCTCGGATATAGCCCCCTGGCATCTGATTAGTTGCAGCTGACTCCAACGTCGCAGTCACCGCGCCGCACGAATCATGCCCGAGAATGACGATCAGGGGGATCTGCAGGAGTTCGACCCCGAACTCGATCGATCCTAAGACGCCGAAATCGATGATGTGGCCGGCGGTGCGCACGACGAATAGGTCGCCGAGGCCCTGGTCGAAAATGATTTCGGCCGCGACGCGCGAATCGGCGCAACCAAAAATTAGTGCGAACGGCATCTGGCCGGTACTGAGCTCCATCCGCTTCGCGGCGTCTTGGTCCGGGTGCTCGACGGCGCCGCTACGAAAGCGGGCGTTGCCGCTCGCCAGCTTCTGGAAGGCGATCGCGGGAGTTTCTTCGGTCATCTACTTACTTCCCTACTAGTGTGAGCAGGCCGAGCGGGCAGCAATGGTCCAGAGCGTCCTTCAGGATCAAGATGACGCACCACCTGTTCGGTCCAACGGGATAACTCCTCGATCTGCTCGCCGTTGAAGTAATCCAGCAGATGCGCTCGGACGCCATCCACATGCGGATGTGAGGCTTCTTGCAATGTAGTAAGGCCGAGGTCAGTCAAGGTGCCCAGGGTGCCGCGTGCGTCATCAGGGCAGACCGAGCGAGCGGTGAGGCCACGTTGCTCTAGGCGTCTCATTTGATGAGACAAGCGGCTCTTCGACAATCCGCTGGACGCTGCTAGCTCAGTCATTCGCAACGCCCGGTCAGGCTCTTCGCTTAGACGGACCAGGATGCCGTAGTCGGTCAGTGAGAGATCATGACTGTCCTGAAGCTCCCGATTGAGCTGATCCATGATGAGCCGCGAGGCGAGCAAAAAGCCGCGCCAGCCGTGCTGCTCGGATTCAGATAACCATTGCGTTTCACTCATGGAAATGCTCATCTTCTCATTTTAGTTGACGATTCAACTTATTACTTGTAGCTTCAACGAGAATACTGCATTCAAGCCAATAGCTAGGAGACCGCGTGACTACCGCTTCATCGCTCAACATTCCCACAGGTGACTGGAAAATCGATCCCGTCCACTCAACCGTCGGGTTCACCGTTCGGCACATGATGGTCAGCAAAGTGAAAGGCACCTTTACCGCCTTCGAGGGCACCATCGGCGTCGCTGAAAACATCGAAGATTCTAAGGTCGCCGTTTCCATCGACGCGTCGTCGATCACGACCGCAAATGAGCAACGAGACGGACACCTGCGTTCGGCCGACTTCTTCAACGTCGAAAATCACGCAAAGATCACGTTCACCTCAACCTCGATCACGGCTAATAATTCTGACTGGTTTGTCCAGGGCGACCTGAGCATCAACGGCGTCACCAAGCCTGCCCAACTCGCTGTGGAATTTGGTGGCGTCGCTGCTGGACAGGCCGGACCAACAGCGGGTTTTGAGGTTGCGACCGAAATCACCCGCAGCGAGTTCGACATCACCTTTAACATCCCGCTCGAAGGCGGCGGCGTAGTCATTGGCGACAAGATCGCCATCGCGATCGATGTCGAGGCCAACCACATCGCGTAGGTCACACTCAGATCTCTTGACCCAGACCGGCCGAGTGATTGACAATTAAATCAATAAGTTGGCTCGAGACGTCCACGGACTCTCGGGCCAACTTTTTGCTTTTTAGCGGCAAGCGATACTTCACGGTCGTAGCCGCGCGAGTTGATCGGCCGTCGATGACGTCTTTGGTGGCCGCGAATAGGCAATTGCCGATGTTCTGATCTGAATTCTTGCCGTTGCGCAGATTTTCCGCGAGCAGAGAGTGCCGC
>JBDTCL010000141.1:0-23142 GCA_039923595.1 Antricoccus sp.
CTTCGCGAGCGCCGGAACGAGGGTCACTGCGGTCGCACCACTGCCAATTACCACCACGTGTTTGTCCGCATAATCCAGATCCTCGGGCCACTTCTGCGGATGCACAATCTCACCGGCGAAATCTGCCGCCCCGGCAAAAATCGGCTCGTACCCCCCGGAGTAGTCGTAATAACCGGTGCAGCTAAACAGGAACCCACACGTCATCTGACGCTCATCCCCGGTCGCATCCTGGACGGTGAGCGTCCACTGGGCCTCGGCACTCGACCAGTCCGCACTGAGCACCCGCTGACCGAACCGGATCGCCTTGTGTACGTCGTACTTGCGCGCTGCATCAGCGATGTACTGCTTGATCTCGGCACCCGAGCCGATCGAATGATCCTTCGCCCAGGGTGCGAATTCATAGCTGAGGGTGTACATATCCGAATCCGACCGGACTCCTGGATACCGAAACAGGTCCCAGGTGCCGCCGAGGTCGTCGCGCGCTTCCAAGATCAAGAACGAGGTGCCCGGACTGCGTCGACGCAGCTGGCAAGCCGCGCCAATCCCCGATAATCCGGCACCGATGATGAGCACATCAGTGTGCGGCAAACCCTGACCCATAGATTGTCCGATCCATCATGTACGCGGAAGTTTGAAATGAGTGCGGCACAGTCGAAATGTTAGTAGGCGAGGATCGCATTCAGCGCGCTGCGATCATCCTCGCGGGTCAACGCAAAACCGATGTGATCGCGCCAGGCTCCGTCGATATCGAGATATTTAGTGAGCAGACCTTCTTCACGAAAACCAAGTTTGCGGATAACTCGCAACGACGCGGCGTTGTGCGGCTGAATGACGGCGCCGACCCGGTGCAACTGGCCGTGGGTCAACGCATGCCGGGTCACCAGCGCCACTGCGCGTGGCACAATTCCTCGGCCAGCGAAGCGTTGATCGATCCAGTACCCCACATCCGCCGAGTGCACCGGCGCGCGCGCGATCGGGCCGAGATTCACCTGACCCACCAGGACGTCGTCGACGAAAACCATAAACGGCATCGCGAGACCATCCGAAGCCGACCGGCGCATCTGGCGGCGCATCCATCGAAACGATGCACGCGTATGTCGAGCGGGCCAGGCCATCGGACTCGTCGGCTCCCAACGCGCGAGCCAGTTCGCGTTACGCAGCCGCACTTCTTGCCACGCAGCGAAATCGGTCCGCCGCACAGGGCGCAACAGGACATCACCGTGCGTTAGCTCCGTTGGCCAACCCGGGTGGCGTCCTTGCTCCACGATCACCGCGGTCTGTTACGAGCCGAGTACGAGCGGCATCACGGACACGTTTTCTTCGGCCTCGATCTGGGTCACTTCTTCGGGGATCACGATCAGGCAGTTAGCCTGCGCCATCGAAAACAACAGATGTGAGCCCGCGCCGCCGACCGGCGATACGACATAGCCGCCGTCCGGGTGACGCATCAGCAAGCCGCGCCGGAACTGTTTGCGCCCCTCCGGGCTCTGCATCGATTCGGTCGTGCGAGCGGGTGTCATCGGCCTAAACAGTCGTTTCTTGCCCAGCATGTAACGGATCGCTGGCCTGGCGAACACCTCAAAGGAAATTAGAGCGCTCACCGGGTCGTTCGGCAAACAGATCACCGGGACCTCGCGCTCACCAACCACGCCGAAGCCTTGCGGCATTCCTGGCTGCATCGCGACCCGCGAGTATTCCACCTTGCCCAGCTCACGCAGACATTCACTGACCACATCGAACGAGCTTGAGGCAAATCCGCCAGATAGAATCAACAGATCGGTGCGCAGCAATTGCGATTCCAGCATGCTCATCAGCCGGCCACGATCAGCGGGCACCGAACCTGCGCGGTAAACCGTGCCACCAGCGTCACGGGCCGCGGCGGCCAGCGCGAACGAATTGACGTCAACCAACTCGCCGGGTTCAGGAATGGTGCCGACGTCAACTAACTCACTGCCGATCGACACCACGGTCACCCGCGGCCGCGGCCGTGCCTGCACCCGTACCCGTCCCACAGCTGCCAACAGCCCGACCTGCGCCGGACCGATCGGTGTGCCCACCTTGACGGCGGTATCACCCGGCATCACGTCTTCGCCAGCGCGGCGAATGTAGGCACCTTCAGGAGGACAGCGCATCACATTGACCCGGGCAACGCCTCGATCGGTCCAGGCAAGCGGCACGATCGCGTCGGCGCTTGCGGGCAGCAACGCACCCGGAGAAATCCTGATCGACATCCCTGCCGACAGGCTACGGACCTCACGTTGCCCCGGTTCGGATTCCGACACGACAGGCAGTTGCACCGGGTACTCGGCGGTGGCGTTGACCAGATCCGCGCAGCGAACTGCATAGCCATCGATGGACGAATGATCGAACGCCGGCAGCAGAGTGCTGGAGACCACCTCTTCTCCGCATAGCAATCCTTGTGCGTCCAGAACCGCCAACTCGATGTTTTCTAGAGTCGGCAGACTCGACAAGATCGTGTCGACATGCTCTTCGACGGTACGCACGTGGTGAGCCTCCCTGAGTTGGCTAACAGCGGTTGGCTAAGAGCGGTTGGCTAGCAGCCGTTGGCCAGCCGTGGTTGGCTAGCCGTGGCAAGCGGACAGTGTGCTCACAGCGAGAACGCGCCCGCCAACGTGACCATCATGCGTTAGTACCGGCCGATATGTGCGCAGCTCAGCCCTGTTTGGGCCCGATTTCCTCCAGATATTCTCGCAGCCACTGGATGAAGCTCGGGCCGATGTCTTCGCGTTCGCCCGCCAAGCGCACGATCGCGCGCAGATAATCGCCGCGGTCCCCGGTGTCATATCGACGTCCTGAAAAGACCACTCCATGCACGGGTTCGCCGCGCTCGACGAGTGTGCGCATCGCGTCGGTGAGCTGCACTTCACCGCCGCTACCGGGCTTGGTTTCGCGCAGCACCCCGAAAATTTCTGGCGGCAGCACGTACCGTCCAATGATGGCCAGATTGCTGGGCGCATCGCGCACATCAGGCTTTTCGACCAGGTCAGTGATCCGGACGACGTCGGAGATTGCGCCGTGTCGGGTCGGTCTGACCGGGACGGCCAACTGCTCGACGGAGGCAATGCCATACATCGACACGTGGTCGCTGGGTACCTCCATCAGTGCCACCACGCAACCACCGAATGTTTGCTGCACTTCGAGCATCGGATCAAGCAGGGGGTCGCGTGCGTCGATCAGATCATCACCGAGCATCACCGCGAACACCTCGTCACCGACATACGGTGCCGCGCACAGCACCGCGTGGCCAAGGCCCTTGGGAGCACCTTGCCGCACGAAGTGCACGTCAGCCAGCTCAGCCGAACGCATCACCGATGCCAATCGTGCATCGTCGCCTTTGGCCCTGAGCGCATTCTCCAGCTCCGGCGCGCGATCGAAGTGATCGATGATCGCTTCCTTGCCGCGGCCGATGATGACCAGTACTTCATCCAGGCCGGCCTCCACCGCCTCCTCGACGATGTACTGAAGCGCGGGCGTGTCCACGATCGGTAACAGTTCTTTGGGCACTGCTTTGGTCGCTGGCAAGAATCGGGTCCCGAGGCCCGCGGCTGGGATCACGACTTTGTGCGAATTCGAGCGCGGATTACGCGCCCGGGGCGGATGTGCCATGCGGTAATCAGCTCCGATGTGTGGCGGCGGCGTAATGGATGGACGGGGTGTGCGGCAGCCTGTGTCTCACAGTAGTAAACCTAAATGATCTCATCGTCCAGTATCGGGCAAACGGGATAACTTTGATTTCTATCATCCAGGGGGGCGGCGTGTCAGATTCCAGCACCAGAACCAACAAAGTCGCCCTGCGAGCACAGTTGTCGCAACGACGCCATCGCCGGCCAGCGACCGATCGCTCGGCCGCATCAGCACGCTTGAACGAGCTGATCAGTACGTATCGCGTGCCGCTCGCTGATATGACCATCGCCGCTTATGTCCCGATTGGCGATGAGCCCGGCGACGGCGAGCTACTCGACGCACTTAGGGAGGTCGCCGCCCGAGTGCTGCTACCGATCACCCGATCACGGGTCGAGCCGCTCCTGTGGGGCGAGTACGACGGCTACTCATCCCTTGAGGCTGGACCGTTCGGCCTGCGGCAACCGCGGCAGGCGACGTGCAAACTGTCCGAAGCGCGTTGGGTACTCATCCCGGCATTGGCGCTGGCCCCCGATGGCCGGCGCCTCGGCCGCGGCGCCGGGCATTATGACCGCGCCCTCGGTGCGGTGCCGCGCGTTCGACGGATCGGAGTGGTGTACGAGGACGAAGTTCGCGCCGACCTACCCCACGAACCGCACGACCTAGCCGTCGGCTGGATCTGCACTCCCGAAGGTATTGTTCGCACGCTCCGTTCCAGAGCTGGCGGGAATGCGATCGGCGGTACGGGCGTTATTGGGGATGGTTAAGGCCATGCCGGGCCGGTGCATACACTGGTCCGGCCCGCCATACTTGCGGTGCACAACAACGACGGAGATTCCAGATGCCCACCTATCAGTACGCCTGCAAGGAATGCGGGCATGACTTCGAGACTATTCAGTCCTTCAGCGAGCCATCGTTGACCGAGTGCCCAAATTGCTCAGGGCGGCTGCACAAAGTCTTCAACTCCGTCGGAGTCGTATTTAAAGGTTCCGGTTTCTATCGCAACGACTCACGCGAGGCAGCCAAGAAGTCCGGGGCGCGCAGTGATAGCGCTTCGAAGTCAGAAGCAAAATCTGACAGCTCCGCCAATTCGGCAGAAAAATCCACCTCGAGTTCGTCCACCGATGCAACGACTCCAACGAAAACGGAGAAAAAGAAGGACGTGAAGCCCGCTAGCACACCAGCGGCATCTTCCTCCTAAGTCATCCACACCACTCAGCACATCGATCCCCAGTCACCCAAGAGGGCACGCTGCCTGGCCGAGATAGTCGCAGACTTGCGGCATGGACATCGGTCGCCGCGTATTACATCGACCCACCATCGGCGCGGTTCGGCTGCGAATCTGGCGGTCAGCGCATCAGCTGCGCAAGGCGCTGGCGGTCGGGTTATTGCTTTGCGCGGCGTTACTCATTCTCGTGCCCGCACGCTCCACTTCGGCAGTCTCGCGGCGCGCCGAGACAGTGACGGTCGTCGTCGCGGCTTCGGCGATTAGCGCCGGTGCCGTGCTGAGCGCGCAGCTGCTCACCGAACGACAGATACCAGCTGATGTAGTTCCTGACGGCGCGCAGCCGAGCGCAGCCAGCCTCATTGGTCTACACAGCCTCGGCCCGATCCAGGCCGGTGAAATCGTCACGATGGCGCGGCTGCTGGAGCACGCGGGATCGGACTCGGCCTACGCCGGGCGCCCCCCTGGTACCGTCCCAATCCTGGTACGCATTACCGACCCTGCGGTCGTAAAATCGCTGACGATCGGCAATTGCGTCGATATCTATGTCGGTGAGCCAGCCGCGCCACTGACCCGAGTGCTCACCGGGGGTTCAGTGATTGCAATCGTTGCGCCGGAGATTTCGAAGGCAGAATTGAAAACTGCTCCTGAGTCATTCTCGGGCTACATAGTGATCGCCGTCATCATGTCATCAGCGGAAAAAGTCGCGAGTTCAACCTCTTCCTCGATCATCTTTGCTACGGTTTGCGGCGGCTAGCTATACACGGGCCCAACAATGGCCCACACTCAAGGGCCCACATATTTGTTCCGGCAGATGCCTGGACACCGTCCCGAAGAACAAGGAGTTATCGATGAAGGGCTTCAAAGATTTCATCATGCGAGGGAATGTTGTTGACCTCGCCGTTGCGGTGGTCATCGGCACTGCATTCACCGCGCTCGTCACCTCGTTTACGAATTCATTCATCAATCCGTTAATTGGTCTGATCGGCGGTGGCGGCAAAGTTGGCGGCGAGTTCGTAGTCAACGGCCAACGGTTCACATATGGCGCGTTCATTACCGCGATCATCACCTTCACTCTTATTGCCGCGGTCGTGTACTTCGTCATTGTCATGCCGATGAAGAAGATTCAAGATCGCCGCAAGGCCGGCATCGAGGAGGGTCCCGCACAGCCGACCGAGATCGAGCTTCTTGCTCAGATCCGTGACTCCCTTCTCGCTCCCGTGGCTCCTGCCCACGCCGCTCCGGAGCAGGCAGCGCAGGGCCAGGCGCCTCAAGCCCAGTTCCCGCAGGGTCAGGGACCTCAAGCACAGTTCCCTCAAGGACCACCACCGCGCCATTAGTTGCGACGTACTAAAAGGTCCGCTGCGCTTCGCGCACCGGACCTTTTAGTGCAGCGTGAGCACATCCTGGTCAACCACCGTGATGTGGCGGCCGTTCCTCTGTATAGCGTCGTACGACGTCGCGTTCCTCAGCAGTGAGGTCTCGATCGCGTGGCGGCGAGACGGGTTGCCGCACATCGGTAGTATCGTCCGTCGCATCGCCCGCTGGTGATTGATCATCCACGTTCATGTGCCCATTGTCCCCCGCCGTGTCCCCGCCGCACCCGACAAACTGCCGCGCGCACCAATCGGGAACTTTTCGCGTCGCTGCACCATTGTTCTCAGAAGCACCTCACCCCACTCACATACGGAGATCACATGAGTTTGCTCAATGACGCGAAAAAGAAGCTTGACGAGCTCAAGAACGGTAAGGCGGGCGAATTGGTCGCCGGCAACCTAGACAAGGTTACGGCTGCAGCCAACAAAGCCACGAAAGGCAAATACCGCGGTCAGATCGATTCGGTCGGTCACAAAGTTGAGCAGTATTTAGAAAGTGATCGGCCGTCCGAAAACCCGACGGGCACAACGCCTAAGCCGGACGCGGGAACCGGGACCACTGATACTGCGACCCCACGAACCACGACCCCAGAGACCACGACCCCAGAGACCACGACCCCAGAGACCACCATCTCAGACAAGCCCGACGACGGTCCCACGCGCTCGACGCCCATGTAGGCTCCGAGCTCACCGTCGGCTCAGATCCATTCGCCGCGGGAAATACGGCCTGACCCGAAGCGGCATCTTGGCCTCCTCAGGAGTCCGATTGCCCTTGCGGCCGTTGCACTTTAAGCATGCGGCTACAAGATTGTCCCACGACATCGCACCGCCCCTGCTGTGCGGCAGGACGTGATCGACCGTGTTGGCATGCCCCCCGCAGTAGCCGCATCGTTGCTCGTCGCGGCGCAACACACCTTTGCGAGTTACCTGCGGCGGCCGGTACAAGATGTCGGCGGCGATCTTGACGTACTTGACCAAAATAAGCACCTTGGGCCAAGGCCAATCGCGTAAGAACTTGCCGCTTTCGTGTCCCTCGTGCACCACCGCTTTACCTTTGAAGAGCAGTTTGGCGGCGCGCTTGAGGGTCACATCCTTCGAGAGCAGCTCATAGCTTGCATTAAGCAACGTAATTGGTTCCCACGCTGCCGCGGCGACGACCATAGCCCGCCCACTCCCATCGTCATCCCGGTTTGGGAAGTCCCAACGCACACAACTGTGACATACGTCTTAACGATAGGTCCTCGATGCGCTCGCCGCGAGGAAATTTTGGCCGCTCCGCGTTACGACTTCTTCTGGTACCGAAAGAGGCACTCCTGGGCAAATGAAGCCTCGAGATAGCCATCGGTGTCAAATACGCTGCCGCTGAACAGCCCTCGGCCACCGCCGGTGCGATGCGGATCGAAATTGAATAGGTGCCACTGCGAGATATCGGGAATACGGTGAATCCACACCACATGATCAATGCTCGACAAAAATCCAAGCTGCGCTGATCGCAGATCAGTAAAACCAGTGCCGCCATCAGTTAAATAGGTCAATCCTGCCGCATGCAACAGCGGATCATCGCCGAGGTCAGCGGTGACTCGGGCATAGAAGTACTGCGGCCACCGCTCATCGCCGTCGGGGTGGAATGGGCCGCGCATCTCAATTGACTGCAACCGTCTGCCCGACCACTCGAAGGTGTCCTCAACAGGACCGATCTCATGCGGCTGTATCTGCTGATGATCTGGGCCCGGATTGCCGGTATGAAACGAGACTGAGGCATTAAAGATGACGTCGCCATCCTGCCTTGCGACCACGCGCCGACTGGAGAAAGAACCACCATCGAAGTCGACCTCGACCGAATAAATCACTGCCTTATTGGGATTGCCGCCCCGCAGAAAATAGATGTGAATTGAGTGGGGCGACCGCCCTTCGCTCACCGTTCGACCGGCAGCGATCAGCGCCTGAGCAGCGACCTGCCCGCCGAAGATCGGAAACCGTTCCTCAAACAAAAATGTCGATCGAAATAATCTCGTATCGAGTCGCTCAAGAGTCAGGATTTCGGCCAGGTTGTTAGGTTGCTCAGTCACGGTTACCCTTCAGTGGTCTTTTGCCCATTCTTAACATGCGGCTTTAGCGGGCAAACATGAGAGTGCCGTCTAAGACCACAGAGTTCGGCGACTCCCCGTCACATCATCCGGCATCATCCGATGAGTGATGCCGCTCTACGGTCCACCGATCGACCGCTAATCATCGATGCGGCCAGGCCTGTGCAGAAGAGCGAGTACCAACCTGCGAGAATATTTCCTCGCTACGGCCCCCGTAGCTCAGGGGATAGAGCATCGGTTTCCTAAACCGTGTGTCGCATGTTCGAATCATGCCGGGGGCGCCAACTTTTCTGATTCGCTCTCTCGGTGTTTGCCCGCAACGCAGATCGCGACTATGATTTCACCGCGGTAATGAGTATCAGCGTCAAGCCCTGGCTTGCTGATCAGCAACCCCCCGAGCGCGGTGGGGTGCTCCAGGTGCAGACCCGGTTCGATCAGCCGATCGGACAAGCGCGCTTCACCGAAGGATCCATGACATGTCACCAGACATCGCACGGCTGCAATCAACGGTATTGACCGGCCACCGGCGGATTGCGATCGATCTGATGCGGACCGCTGCGGCACTCTGTTAGACGCGCGCGTCGCTTACGGCTTCTCTTTTTCCGATTGTCTGCATACTTTGGAGTACCGCATGTCCGAGCTTCGTGAGCCGCTTTACGCCGGATTCGCCACTGAACAAATCCACGGTGGTGGTTCGTCGCGTGCTGAGCATGGCGCCAGGGTCGCCCCGATTCACCTGAGCGCTGGTTATATTTTCGAAGACGCACAGCAAGCCCGCGATCGATTCGAAGGCCTCGCTGATGGCTATGTCTATACCCGCCTCGGCAATCCCACTAATGCCGATCTCGAGCGGCGGCTCGCCCGCCTTGAGCATGGTCACGATGCGATCTTTCTCAGCAGCGGCCAAGCGGCTATTTCGGTGGCCTTCTTGGCATTGCTCAATTCAGGCGATCACCTCGTGGCGAGCAATAGTATCTATGAAGGCACTCGCGGGCTCATCGTCGCCAATCTTGCTCGCTTGGGCATCGAGGCTGATTTCGTGCACGACACGAATGATATCGATGAATGGCAACGCAAAATCCGGCCCAATACGCGTCTTGTTTTCGGTGAGTCGATCTCGAATCCAACCAACGACATTCTTGATATCGAGACGGTTTCGCAGTTAGCACACAGCCACGGCATCCCGCTGGTAGTTGATAACACGGCAGCGACGCCGTATCTGCTGCGGCCAATCGAGCATGGTGCAGATATTGTCATCCACTCCGCAAGCAAATTTCTCGCTGGTCACGGAGGCGCTCTCGGTGGAGTCATCGTTGATTCGGGGCGGTTCAAGTGGGATGGGCGTGCGGGATATTTCCCGCAGCTCACCGCGCCCGATCCTGGACTTTTCGGTGAGAGCTATGTGCAGCGATACCAGTCACAAGCATTCGCGGTATTTGCGCACGATGTCATCGCCGGACGGCTCGGGCCGACGGCTTCCCCGTTCAACGCATTCCTCATTCGGCAAGGAATAGAGACGCTGTCGCTAAGGATGGAGCGACACTGCCAAAACGCGCAACGGGTTGCTGAGTGGTTGGCGGCATGCGCCGAGGTCTCATCCGTCGATTTCGCGGGGTTGACCGAGCATCGCAATCACCGCATAGCGGCAAAATACCTGCAACGAGGATTTGGCTCGGTATTCGCGTTCACCCTCACCGGCGGTGAGCCAGCGGCGCACGCATTCATCGAAGCTACTCGGATATTTACTCATATGACGCATCTGGGCGATGTTCGCTCGCTCATTGTGCATCCAGCCTCAACCTCACATTGCCAACGAACGGCCGAACAACAAGCCTCCTGCGGCATCTTTCCTGGCACGATCCGGCTATCAGTCGGTATCGAAGACATCGGGGATCTACTTACTGATGTGGCGCGCGGAATTGCTGCTGTGCAACTGATCGACAATCAACTCGCTGCCAGACCGGCCGCAGAGCTGGTCATCCCGGGCAAACAGCCCACTACACGCTGAGGGCTTTTTGACATGTCTCGACCACAACATTTCGGCTGGTTCTTCTCGCGCGGTTTCGGCCCCCAAGGGTGGGGCCGCGCGCACTACGAATGGAATTATGACTGGACCAAACCTGACCTTTATCAGCAGTCCACTCGCGCTTTAGAACAAGCAGGACTTGATTTGATCATCATCGAGGATGCGTTATCGCTCGGCAGCCCGCAGACGCTCGACTTGCGAGTGCGCCAAGCGTACGGCGGACCGAAGCATGATCCTTTGATGCTTACGCCTTACCTATTCAATGCCACCTCCAAGATCGGTATCACCCCAACGATCAACCCCATGTCGTACGCGCCCTATACGGCGGCCCGGCAACTGGCGACCCTGGCGCATCTGAGCGGTGATCGATTCGGTATCAACCTCGTCACTGATGTCGGCAGTAGCAGGCATTTCGGACTTGATCCACTCGATCACAATGGTGCGTACGATCGCGCGCAAGAATGGCTTGAGGTCGTCCGCCGGTTGTGGCACAGCTGGGGAGCAGACTCCCTGGTTGCCGATCCTGAAACACATCAGTTCGCCAATGGCGACACGATGGATGCATTCGACCATCAGGGTAAATTTTATCGCGCTGCTGGGCCACTGAACGCATTACCATTCAGCGATCACGATCCGGTGATTGTCTCCCCAGGCGGTTCACCGCGCGGGTTGGCGTTTGCTGGCGAACAGTCAGATGTGCAGCTGGCCGCAGCTCCGCTCAACGTTGCCTCCATCCGGGCATACCGCAACAAGATTCACTCCGCCGCACGGGATCAAGGACGCGATGCCAAGGACATCCGGATTCTGTTCGTTTTTATACCCGAGGTTGTTAGCTCAGTCGAGGAAGCAGAACGGATCGTGACCGCCTCGCGCGAACCGTCCGAGGCGGTCCTGCGAGATATCGCAATCGGTCAGTCCAGCGACTTAGAAACCGACCTGATCTCACTCGATCTCGATCGACGTGTCGACCGTGCCCTATTCGGTGATCATGTCTCGGAAGGCAGCCTCAGGAGATTACTCGGCAAATATGACGATTTCACTGATGCCTCACTGCGCGACCTACTGACCCAAAAGGCCGCCAAACGGCGGATCGGGCAGGATTCGGGCACTGTCGGGACCGCCGAGGAGATCGCTGATTTCGTGGCAGAACTCGGCGATGAAGCGGACAACGACGGCTTCATCTTCAATGGTGATTTGCATCCAGTCACCATTCACCGCACGTTGGGCGAGTTGGTACCAGTCCTGCGTCGGCGCGGCTTGCTACGCGACACGTTGTCCAGCGGTGGCCTGCGCCAAAATCTGTTTGATTTCTAGTTCACTGTCTTTGGCCCTGCCGGATATCCACGGATGACCGCGCGCTCCAGAATGCCGAGTGTTGATTTCAGCGCGAGTTCGGAAATGATCGGGAAGATATTTCGCTCTCGCCAATCTGGATGAATCTGCGACCAATCATAATACTGCGTCACGGTGGTCCCGCCGTCAGCTGGATCGAGGCGATATCCATAGACATGTCCGATCTGAGGACGAACTCGACCCAAGATTGTCCACGCGATCTCTCGATCTTGCTCGTATTTGGATATCGTTACCGTTACGTCATACTTGCCCATATCGATATCACCGAGTGATTCCCGGTCCATATGAACCACGAACGAATCGCCCGTGGCGCTCACCGGAGCACCGTCAGCGCTCTGCAGCATCCCGGTCGCGTCTATCGCGACGTGTCCTTGGGGATCGCACAAGACCGCAAATATCTGCGCGACCGGTGCACCGATGAACCGGTGTACCTCGATACGTTCAATCGAATCTGCAGCGTGAGTAACCATGCTGGCATTGAACCACGCCAGCACTAAAATGGAGCCTCACGAGAACGCGCGGTGGATTCGTCCATACAAATCGGCGCTCGAGATTGTCAAACCATCCTCAGGGATTGGGCAAGACCCATTGCTGTCGATACCATTGACCTTGCAACCGCATGACCTCGCACACGCAAGTGAGTGATCTTAGGACGGTAACGAGTGCCGTGAGTGCATCCGCTCCGGCGGCTGTGACAAAACGAATGGGGACAGCAATGGGCCTGATGGACAAGATCAAGGGCGAACTCGTCGACATCATCGAGTGGATCGACGACTCGCGCTCCACTCTCGCGTGGCGCTTTCCCCGGTACAACAACGAGATCAAGAACGGTGCCCAACTGATCGTGCGCGAGGGTCAGGAAGCGGTATTTGTCTACCGCGGCCAACTTGCCGACCATTACGGTCCCGGCCATTACGAACTCAGCACTGAAAATATGCCGATCATGAGCACGCTGCAGGGCTGGAAGCATGGCTTCAAGAGCCCATTTCGCAGCGAGGTGTATTTCATCAATACCCGCCCGGTGACCGACTTGCGTTGGGGCACGGCGAACCCGGTGACGGTGCGCGACCCCGATTTCAAAATGGTCCAGTTGCGCGCCAACGGACTCTGTGTCGTGCGGGTGCAGGACTCCACGGTTTTTCTCAAAGAAGTCATCGGTACCGATTCTTCGGTCAGCGTTGATGAGATTTCTGAGTTGCTGCGCAGAGTCATCACTCTCGCCTTCTCAGACATGGTGATGGAAACCAAGCTCGGCGTCATCGATTTGCAAGGACGCCAGGTCGAACTTTCGGATAAATTGCGCTCCTTCGTTGCCGACCGGGTCGATGACGAATACGGCCTGGCGATCGATTCGATCACGATGAATATTTCGCTCCCAGATGAGATCACTCAAGCTATGACCCGGGGCGTCGCGCGTGGCGTTGAAGAAGGCGGTTTCCTGGACAATGTGGGCGACCTGAATCGCTATCAGCAAGGGAAAGCAGCCGATGCGATGCTCGCTGCTGCTAATAATCCTGGCGGAACCATGGGCGACATGATGTCAGCGGGGATGGGCGTTGCGATGGGCGGCATGATGGCGAACCAAATGGGTCAAGGTGGGGCGCCGCAACAGCAACAGCAGCAGTCCGCTTCGAGCGCACCGCCGCCGCTCCCAGGTGCCCTTTCCTTCCACGTCGATCAAGGGGGCCAGGCCACCGGCCCGTTCACCATCGACCAGTTGCGTGCAGGCGTAGCGTCCGGGCAACTGACCAAGGACACCTTGGTCTGGAACGCCGCCATGGTTGGTTGGGCGGCCGCCTCGTCGGTGGCGCAACTTGCCAGCTTATTTGCGACGCCACCACCGCTACCGAGCTCGCCGCCCCCACCCCCGCCCGCGTCGCCGCCTGCCACAGCGCCCGCTCCAGGGGCGTAGGCGAACGCGTTCATGAATTCACCCGAACCGCCACCACCGATGCCGGACCCACCATCTGGTCCCGCATCGCAACCGCCACCGCGCCTCGGCGACGACGCGGCTCGTTCAAGCAGCCGACCTGTCGCACCCCCGCCACTGCCTGGCAGTTCACCGGTACCAACCGCGGGTCGTCCGGCGGCGCCACCTCCCCTGCCTGGCGGGGACCGTTCAGCGGCGCCATCACACCTGTCAGATGGGGATCAGCCAGTTGCAGCTCGTCGCGATCGCGCATCAGATGATGATCTGGCTCAATTTCAAGTCACCGAACAAACCCGAACGTATCCGTGCAAACAATGCGGCTCACAGCTACGTTTCGATCCGGCTGCCCAGTGTCTGCTGTGCCCAAGCTGCGGCTCAAAATTCGAGATTGTTATCGACAAGAATCGACACATCGTTGAACATGACCTTGCCTCGACGATGCACGATCTGCGTCGCGCGATGGCGATTACCAATGCCAGCCCGCATCTCGCGGGCAAGGAAATCGTGTGCCAAAACTGCGGCGGCCGTACGGTCTTTTCCGGCTCAATAACTGCAACAAAATGCCCCTATTGCGCCACTCCAATCCAACGCAACGACGTTCAAAATGCGCCCGCCCGGCTGCCGATCGACGGGGTACTGCCCTTTCAAGTCTCCGAGGACGCTGGTCGCAAAGTAATCGAGGACTGGATCAATAACCGTTGGTTCGCGCCAAACGAGTTCCAAAAATATCGCGAGCTTGGGTCATTTAGCAGCGTCTATGCTTCGTACTTCACCTACGACGCCGACACCGAGACCGAATACTCCGGCCAGCGTGGCGACTCTTATACGGTCACCGTCGGTAGCGGCGATAACGAACATACCGAAACCCGGATCGATTGGACCTATCGATCCGGTATCGTCCAAAACACCTTCGACGACGTCGCCGAGTTGGCTAATACCGGTTTCGATCCCAAACGAATTCGCGATCTTGAGCCTTGGCCGACTCAGCGGGCGACGCCCTATACGCCGGAGTTCCTTGCCGGTCATCTCGCGCGCACGTACGACAAGGATGCTGAAGCGGTGCTACCGTCGGCGAAAAGCCGCATGGAAGCGGAAATAACGCAAACTGTCCGCTCAGACATCGGTGGTGACGAGCAGAGGATCAGCCACCTCAACACCGCGTGGCACTCACTGACTTATAAGTACGTTCTGCTGCCGATCTGGCTCCTCACCGTGATCTACCAGGGTCATGCGTTCCAGGTATTCATCAACGGAATTACCGGCGAGGTCCAAGGTGATCGACCCTATAGCAAGATCAAGATTGCTTTTGCGACCATCCTCGCCCTCATCGTCGTGATCGGCGCATTCATTATTTATCAGAAGGTGCGAGGCCGATGACTGCGGCAATTATTATCGCGGTGCTGGTGCTGATCGCTGTGGTCGCATTTGGTGCGCTATTTCTCGCTCGAAGCAGCAAACGAACATACGAAAAACAGTCTGAACTGTTTACGGGCCAACCCTCGACAGTGCCCCATCAATTTGGTGGTTCCCACGATCCGGAAGCTCGATTGTTCCGGCGATTGCGTGATGCGATCGCTGCTCTGCATGGTAACGAAGTCTTTACCGGCGATGCGCTAATGCTTGACGCTCGGGTACAGATCGATCTTTGCGCCAAACAAATTACTGATCAATTGATCGCTATCAGCAAGCTGCCGCAGTCACAAAAATCTAATGCAGTAGCCCCGATCGAACCTAAAATCGCCGGTCTGGAATCGCTCGCTGCAGATCTAGTCACGCTCACTGGGACCAAGGCCCTGGACCGCGCAGAAAGTACTCTCGCATTGCTCGCTCCGTCACCAGAAACCCAAATGGTTGAACCGGCGCACCCAGTCACCGAGGCACCCGAACCGAAGCACTCCGAACGAAACCTAGAGGATCCAACCGCCACGTCATAGCTAGCGGCAATCAGGTTCGCTCGGCCCGTCGGTCACCCGATCACGATCGACGATTTGCTCAACATCGTTGGCAAGTTTCAGCAATCCAAGTCGTGGTCGCGAGAATGACGACTCACAGGTAGCGCGTGATGATCGACGCGTCATCCTTCTTGCCCAGACCCGCCTCTGACGCGTCGACATAGACCTGTTGAGCGGCCTGGGCAAGGATCGAGTTCATGCCGTGAGCGTGCGCAGCAGCGGTCACCAGGCCCATATCTTTGACGAAGATGTCGACCGCGCTCCGTACGACATCGAAGTCTTTATCAACCATGCGTTGACCTCGGTCGTCCAACATGAAGGACGCGGCCGCGCCGTGGCGTACGGTGTCCCAGGCATCAGCAGCCGGGACCCCGAGTCGGGTAGCAAGCGCAAGTGCCTCTGCAGCAGCAACGATATGCACTCCGCACAAAAGCTGGTTGACTAATTTTACGACCTGTCCGTCACCTGGCAAATCACCGACAACCTTGACTGGATCTCCGAGCGCAGCAAGGACCTCGTCGGCGTCGTGACGATCGGCTGGCCGAGATGACGTCATAATCAAAAGCTTGCCTTCGCCAGCGCGGACGACGCCGCCGCTCACCGGCGCATCGACGAGTCTCACCCCAACATTGCGGGCCGCCGCATCTAGCTCGCGTGCCGCTTCGGGCCGATTGTCGACATTACGATCACGGTGCCGCCTGCGAGTGCTTTAAGTAGTCCCTCGTCACCGAGCAGCGCCGCGTTGGCTTGCTGCGGAGTAGAAACCATACAAATTACTGTATCGGCGTAAAGAGCAAGATCCGTGGCACGCCGAACAAGTTCAATCCCCTGTAACACCTGCGCATCAGGGGGGAATGGATCGTAAGCAGAAACCATATATCCGCTGGTGATCAGCTTTTTGGCCATCGGCAGACCCATCGCGCCAAGGCCGAGAATGCCGATTCTGCGCGGCTTTTGGTCCAAACTCATCACGAGCCTCCTCATTTGCGGCGATGAATCGATCTTGTCACGCTCAGGCAACAACTCCCCAACTATGGTGTTCAGGGCTTTACGAAGAGTCGTTCGGCTGTTACGAATGAGAGTGCGAATCCAGATAGATCCGTACCTTTCGAAGGAGAACGCGATGGCAAGCCAGCCCGGCGATCAGGAACCATTCGAAGGCGCAACTGCCTCCCCGAACGGACCGATGATCAATCCGCATGATGATCCGGCAATGCGCAAGACCGTCACCCGCAAGGTCATCCGAAGGCTGATGCCTTTTCTTGTCTTGTTGTACTTCATCAACTATCTCGATCGCACCAATATCGGTTTCGCCGGGCCGAACGGAATGAACAAAGATCTTGGTCTATCGGAGACCGTCTATGGTCTGGCCGCGGGATTGTTCTTCATCGGCTATCTGATCTTCGAAGTGCCGAGCAATCTTGCGCTGCACAAGTTCGGTGCGCGGCGTTGGATAGCCCGGATCATGGTCACCTGGGGCATCGTCGCGTCCTTGATTGCCTTCGTACCGAATGCCGCGACGCTGCTGGGGCTGCGAGTCTTACTCGGTATCTGCGAGGCAGGGTTCTTCCCCGGCATCATCCTGTACCTCACGTTTTGGTTTCCGAAAAGGATTCGAGCCGCTGCGGTGGGCCTGTTCATGGCCGCGATCCCGCTCTCCTCGGTGATCGGCGCACCGCTATCTGCGTGGTTGATCCAGGGGGGCCACAAGGTTCTGTTCGGGCTCGAGGGCTGGCGGTTCATGTTCTTGGTCGAGGGGGTACCGGCGATCATTGTTGGAGTCATCTGCTGGTTCTATCTGACCGATCGGCCGAAAGATGCCAAGTGGTTGGCACCGGCCGAGCGTGAATGGCTGCAAACCGAGATGGACTTCGGAGACGAGCAGACCTCAAAGCGCTATCACTTCCCACTCCGTAAGTCATTACTCAACCCACGTATCTGGGGCCTGACCTTCGTCTACTTCGGCGCTGTGTATGGAACCTATTCGCTGTCGTTCTTCCTGCCAACGATCGTCAAAGACTTCGCAAAGCAGTACAATACCGAATTCAGTATCGTCCAGCAAGGTCTCATCGTCGCCATTCCGTGGGCGTTCGGCGCCGTCGCGATGATCCTATGGGGTCGCCATAGCGATAAGACCGGCGAGCGGGTCTGGCATTGTGCGGGACCTTTGATCGTCGGTGGAATCGCAATCCCGATCACGCTTTACCTCGGTTCACCGTTCGCCGCCATGGTCGCCGTAACGATCTGCACGGTGGGTATCGTCTGCTCGCTAGCTGCGTTCTGGCCGCTGCCGACGGTGTTCCTGACCGGTGTTGCCGCAGCCGCGGGCATAGCGCTGATCAACTCCGTTGCCAACTTGGGCGGCTTCATTGCGCCGTATGTCACCGGCTGGATGGCGGATGTTACCGGCAGTCAGAAGACCGGTTTGTGGATTGTCGGCATCATTATGGTCCTTGCTGGACTGACCGCAATCGCACTGAAAGCAACCCCGACGCCTGATGACGAGTCCGCGCTGGAGGTCGACAAGCTGACGTACGCCGACTAGACGCAATCAAGCTGACCGATCGAGATTTGCGGTCACTCGACTGCGAACCTGAACACGTGCGGTGGTTTTCGCCGCGATAACTAACACTTGTCGTTACCAAAACCACCGCACGTAGTTTTTGGTTAGCCAAAAGCGCCGCTATGGGCACTGAACGCTCGCTGCGCGCCAGGATGGACGACAGAGTGCCGTAGTAGTGCGTGTCTTAATGCCGCCAAAGGCAAGACCGTAATTGCAGCCCTCGCGCCTGGCTCAGACCTGGGCATTCCCGAGATGTTGGTCGAGCAAACGGAGGTAAGGGGCTTGGGCCAAGGAGGAGTGGGTATCGTTCAAAATCACGCAGTTCCATACGAAATTCATATTGAGAAATTAATTGTTTGAGCTTGAGCTTCGGAGGCGGCGTTGGAAATCGCACTGGTTCGCGGCGACATCACGCTCGAACACGTCGATGCAATCGTCAACGCCGCAAACTCAACTTTGCTCGGCGGTGGCGGCGTCGACGGTGCTATTCACCGGGCCGGCGGCCGGCGAATTCTGAACGAGTGTCAGCGGCTACGTCGCGAACGATATGTCGATGGACTAACCGCGGGCCAAGCGGTCGCAACCACCGCCGGCGATCTAGCTGCCCGATATGTCATCCATACGGTGGGCCCGGTCTGGTCGGCCACAAACGACCGATCGGCGACACTCACCGCGTGTTATCGCAATAGCCTGCGGGTTGCCGACGAAATCGGGGCGCATAGCGTCGCTTTTCCGGCGATTTCCACCGGCATCTACCGGTGGCCGCTCGATGATGGCGCTCGGATTGCTCTTGCTGCAGTGAGGGAGGCCGACTCTGAGGTGGGAAAGGTACGTTTCGTGCTCTTCAGCGACAGGGCATTCATGGCCTTCCAAAACGCCAGGACGCGCCTCAGTGACACGTGACAAATGTTAAACTTGTGAAATGTGGGGCGTGTGGGACTTAACATGAGACACTGAGGCTCCGCGGATTAGGCGAGGCCGCCGCCGCCCGTGACTTCCAGCACCCAGCGTGCGGCCGACCTGGAGGCCCCTGTGTCACGTGCGAAGTTCGAGCATGCTTCAGTGCGGTATCGCGCACGCCCTTTACGCACGCTCAGCATCGCATTGATTGCCGCCCTTAGCCTATTGGTGATGCCGCGAACTGCATCTGCACTCCCGCCGCCGCCGCCGAACCCCTCCCAAGATCAGCTCACTGGCGCTGCTGCAGAAAAAGCCGCAACGCAGCAGGCGGTGAGTTCGGTGAGCAGCGAAATTCAGCAGAATGAGCAAAAACTTGGGGCTCTTGAGGTCCAGACCGTGAATGCCGGTGAAGATCACGACCGCGCTGTCGGGCAACTAGCTGCCGCCACCAAAGCGCAACAACAGACTGCTGCCGCCGTCGATGCGGCAGCCGTTGAGGTCGATCAAGCAGAAACTGCCAGCAAGGACCTGGGTCGCCAGTCCTATATCCAGGGCAATTATGCATATACCGACATCATGCTGCTCACTTCCAAAGGTCCAGATGATTTTATTGATCGTGCTCAAATGCTCAGTGTTGCCGCAAAAATCCAGCAAGATAAAATCGGCCAAGTTCAGGTAGCCAAGGCCAAAAAAGCCAATGCTGACGCTGCGGCTAAAAAAGCAGTACTCGACACAGCGGCAGCTGAGAAGTTAGCTGCTGACACCCTTAAGATTTCTCAGGACACGCTCGCGAGCGCCAAGGTCGCATTCACCCAGTTGCAGGATAAGAAGTCACAGCTGGACAGTCAGTTGCAAGTCGCGCAAACGAGCCTGTTGAACCTTGAAGGACAGAAGGTGCAGTACGACACGTGGCTGGCCCAGAAAAAGGCCGAAGAAGCTGCGGCCGCAGCAGCAGCCCAACAGAAGGCCGCGCAGCAAGCAGCGGCCGCGCAGGCCGCAGCGGCACAGCTAGCAGCTAACAGTGCCGCTTCCGCAGCACCGGACGGCGGCTCATCCTCGACTGGCGACTCACCCTCTGGCGGCAACTCGCCCAGCCCATCCAGTGCCGGGGGCTCCGCCAAGGTATCTGGCGCCTACGCACTGCCGGCCTCCGGAACGCTCACGAGTTGCTACTGCGAACGCTGGGGCGAGATGCACTGGGGAATCGATATCGCCGCGCCATTCATGACGCCAATCTATGCAGCAGCAAGCGGCACAGTGATGCGCGCTGGCCCGGCGAGCGGATTCGGTCAAGCTATCTATATCCAGCACGCCGATGGGTGGGTTACCGTTTATGGCCATGTCGAGGCGATGTATGTCGTCGCCGGTCAAGAGGTCAGTGCGGGTACCAAAATCGCCGGTATGGGCAGCCGCGGCTTCTCTACCGGCGTGCATTTGCATTTCGAGGTCACTCAGGGGATGTACGGGGCACGCACCAGTCCCATTCCGTGGCTTGCTGCGCGCGGTATCTATCTGTAGTGCAGTTGTTACCAAAAACTTGTTTTAAAATCTCCGGTCGCACGAGTAGCGTCGTGGTATGAGCTCCCCCACAGATGGCCACTCGATGCAGCGTGGCACAAACCGCAAAGTTATCGTGCTTGCAGTCGCCGCAGCTGTCGGCGGCTTCCTTTTTGGTTTCGACTCCTCAGTAATCAATGGCGCGGTCGACGCGATTAGCACCCACTTCGCCCTCACTCCATTCATTAAAGGCTTTGTTGTCGCTATTGCCTTGCTCGGTTCCGCTGCAGGCGCGTGGTTTGCCGGCGGCTGGGCCGATAAATGGGGCCGAACACGGGTCATGCTGATCGGTGCCGTGCTATTTTTCGTCGCTGCGGTCGGATCTGAGTTTCCATTCTCTGCATGGGATCTGGCGTTCTGGCGTGTTGTCGGTGGCGTCGGAATCGGGATCGCGTCGGTGATCGCACCGGCCTACATCGCCGAAATCTCGCCAGCTGCGATCCGCGGTCGACTTGGTTCACTGCAACAGCTCGCCATCGTCTTCGGTATCTTTGTCGCCCTGCTCTCCGACGCACTTTTTTTGAATGTGGCAGACAATCCGAGCGGTGGCTCCAAGACGGCTAACAATCTGCTCCTTGGTTTGCATGCCTGGCAGTGGATGTTTCTCGTCGGCGTCATTCCAGCACTCGTCTATGGCATTTTGGCGATGCGGATTCCTGAATCGCCGCGATTCTTGGTGGCTAAAGGCCGCATGGAAGAAGCGATCGAGGTCCTGCACATCACGGTGGGAAAGCAGGCCGAGCACAAAGCTGAGGAGATCAAGAAAACGATCGACACGGAGCACGAACCGACCATGCGAGATATCAGGGGTCCGGTTTTCGGGCTCCTGCCGATTGTCTGGGTCGGCATCGCGTTGTCAGCGTTTCAACAACTCAGCGGTATCAACGTCATCTTTTATTACTCATCCTCGCTGTGGAGCTCGGTCGGTTTCTCCACCCAAGACAGTGCGACGATATCCGTTGGCACCGCGATTCTCAATATCGTAGTTACCCTAATCGCAATCGCCCTGGTTGACCGGATCGGACGCAAACGGCTGCTCTTGATTGGCTCGGCCGGTATGGCCGTCGGTTTGCTGATGGCGACAGTGGCATTCACCCAATCGACAATCGATCCCGCGACCAAAGCCGTGACCCTAAACGGCAACTGGGGCATCGTCGCGTTGATCGGCGCCAACCTCTTTGTGATCTTCTTTGGTGCGACGTGGGGGCCGGTGGTCTGGGTGCTATTGGGCGAAATGTTCCCCAACAAGATCCGTGCCGCCGCACTATCAGTTGCCGCAGCAGCTCAATGGATCTGCAACTTCCTGATCACGGTCACATTCCCGGTGATGAGCGAAAAGTTGGGGCTGCCGTTCACCTACGGCATGTATACCGCGTTCGCGGTCTTATCCGGCATTTTCGTCTGGCGCAAAGTTGTGGAGACGCGCGGGCTCGAGCTTGAAGAGATGGGTACCGGCAAAGTCGCTGAAGTCAGTCAACTTCGCCGCAAATCGAACGCTTAAACCCGGCAGCGTCCAACCCAATCGACCCGGTATGGAAGTCTGCTTGACGTAACCCCTGTCGATGAGAGGACGTTAATGATGACATCACGCCCAATGGACGGCATGCTGGTAATCGACTTCACGCAGATGATCGCCGGACCGATGTGTGCGATGTTATGTGCCGACCTGGGCGCAGAGGTAATCAAGGTCGAGCCGCCTGAGGGCGAAGGTGGACGATCATTCGGCAGCGTTGATCCCAATATCAAAGCATTCCCTATATACGAGACTTTTAATCGCGGCAAGCGCTCCATCGCGCTGAATCTGCGCGACGATGACGATCTGGCCATCGCGCGGTCGTTATGCGCTCAGGCGGACGTCGTCATCGAAGCCTTCCGGCCCGGTGTGATGGATCGTCTCGGTCTTGGCGCCGAAGAACTACGTGCAGCGAATCCTCGCTTGATATATGCCTCAATCAGTGGCTTTGGACCGGATGGGCCCGGTCGCACTCGACCCGGTCTCGATAGCGCATTACAAGCAGAAACAGGTCTGCTTGAAATCACCGGGGAGCCCGACGGGCCGCCGCAGCGCATCGGGGTCCACGTCGTGGATGTGACCACCGGTCACATCACTTTGCAAGCCATTCTGGCGGCCTTGCTTAACCGAGAGCGGCACGGAATCGGCGATTACGTGCAGACCTGCCTGTATGACAGCGGAGTCAGCCTGCAATCGCACCATTACGCGGAGTATCTCAGCTACGGCGTCGCTCCGACACGGTATGGAAACCACCCCACGTTTTCCACCCCATCGGGGTTGTATGCGACCGCCGACGGGCACCTGGTGTTCTCGGCGAATACGGTGAGGCATTGGGCAGCATTTTGCGAAGCGACCGAGATGACGGACCTGGTCGACGATCCGCGATTTGCTACGCAGAATCTTCGGGTTATGAACGGACCGGAACTTGTCGAGATTTTGAGTGCGAGGATCGCGACCAGACCGACGGCTGCGTGGGTTGAGTTATTCAACCGGCATGGCGTTGTTTTCGGGGAAATTC
>JBDTCL010000142.1:0-3531 GCA_039923595.1 Antricoccus sp.
GTAATCAAAGCGGTACCGCTGCGTCATCCGTGGCGGTGGGTTGCGGTCGTCGTGATCGCCGTCCGCGCGGCGATGTTGGTGCATAACCTGGTCACCAACCCAGCGTATCGATGGACGCTTGTCGGCAAGTATGTGTTCGACCTTCGGGTCGTGCAAGGTGTTGGCTATACCTTGCTGCTGTCGGTCAGCGCCATGATCATCGCCTTGATCGTGGGCGTCAGTCTGGCAGTCATGCGGATGTCTGATAACCCAGTGTTATCGGGTGTCGCGTGGCTTTACCTGTGGGTTTTCCGAGGCACTCCGGTTTATACTCAGCTTGTTTTCTGGGGTTTGATCAGCGTGCTCCTGCCAACGTTCGGTCTAGGGCTGCCGTTTGGTCCGACATTCGTCGAATTCAATACCGAGAGCGTGTTCACGCCGTTCATCGCTGCGATGATTGGTTTGGCGCTTAATGAAGCCGCTTATATGGCGGAGATCGTTCGCGGCGGGCTACTCGCCGTGGACTCCGGCCAGGCCGAAGCGGCATCCGCACTGGGGATGGGCAAAGGCAAGGCAATGACCCGGATCGTCCTTCCGCAAGCGATGCGCGTCATCGTGCCGCCGAGCGGCAACGAGTTCATTTCGATGCTCAAGACCACCTCACTGGTGCTAGCTGTGCCATTCTCGCTGGAGTTGCAGAAGGCAACTCAGAACATCGCGAATCGTCTTTATGCACCGCTGCCGCTGCTTATTGTGGCCGCGATCTGGTACCTCGTCGTGACGAGCTTGCTGATGTCTGGCCAGTTCTATGTTGAGCGCTACTACGCGCGCGGAACCAACCGTGCGCAGCCCCTCACTCCACGACAGAAATTGGTGGGTTTCTTAACTCGTTCGGCGCCCAAAAAACCAAAGCCAGAACCGGTCACGACCGATATCGATGAGTCGATCAATGTGAGGGGACGCGGATGATCGACGGTAACGGCGCTCCGAAAACGGTGGCTGATGGCGGCCCAATGGTCATGGCGCAGCGGGTATCGAAAAGCTTCGGCCCGATTGAAGTCTTGCGCGGGATCGATCTTGAGGTCCGTCAAGGCGAGGTGATGTGCATCATTGGACCCTCGGGTTCAGGCAAGTCCACGTTCTTGCGGTGCATCAATCATCTTGAGCAGGTCACCGCCGGCCGGTTGTGGGTCGACGGCGAATTGATCGGCTACATGCAGCGCGGCGACCGGCTGTACGAGATGAGGCCCAGGGCGATCGCCGCGCAGCGCCGCGACATCGGGATGGTCTTTCAACGCTTCAATCTCTTTCCGCACAAGACAGCTCTGGAAAATGTGATGGAGGCGCCGACGCAGGTCAAAGGCGCGGCCCGCAAGGTCGCGGCGGCCAAAGCCGAGGAGTTACTGCGGACTGTCGGCCTAGAAGACCGGATGAAGATGTATCCATCGCAGTTATCCGGCGGCCAGCAGCAACGCGTCGCCATAGCCCGCGCATTGGCTATGGAGCCCAAGCTGATGTTGTTCGACGAGCCCACATCGGCTCTCGATCCGGAGTTGGTGGGTGACGTGCTGGAGACAATGAAGCAGCTCGCCGTGTCCGGGATGACAATGATCGTGGTGACGCACGAAATGGGATTTGCCCGTGAGGTCGGCGATTCACTGGTATTCATGGACGGTGGATATTGCGTCGAATCCGGCAATCCCCGCGACGTGCTGACCAACCCGCAGCATGAACGTACCCAAGCGTTCCTGTCAAAGGTGCTATAGAGCCGTCGGCTAGCGACCAGTTGCCATTGCGCCGACCGGTCCGTCGGCCCCGCAAGGCAAGCATTCGATCGAGCTTTATGGCGTGCGAAGGCGGCGAGAGGGCTGGCGGCCACGTCGGCAAATTCGTAGTCCCGCGTGAGCATTGGCTCGGGTAGGTCACCCAGCGTCCAGCCTGAGCACGGAGTCGGCCAGTCGGGATCGGCAGCACTGACGTGGGAGACGGTGGTCGCGCTCAGCGCAATGACGCGATCGTGGACCTCGCCGATGTCGTTGATGAGAGTTCTGTCGGTGATTCTGGTTCGGCGGGACATTGGCCGAAAGTTCAGTTGGACGGTAGATTTTCTCAGAACCTGACCGACGTGAATGGGGGCATTATGATCACCGCCGAATTAATCCGGCGCGGTGCCGAGCGGTACGCCGACCGCACCGCTCTTGTTTATGTGGATGGCATCAACGAGGACCGGGCGCTGACCTACCGTGAGGTCAATGACGCGGCCAATCGCATCGCCAACGTGCTCATTTCACGTGGTCTCACCAAAGGGAAGCGCGTGGCGCTGCTGATCGGCAATGGACCTTGGTCGCTGTCGGTCGACTTCGCGTGCGTCAAAGCAGGCGTGACCCGGGTGCCGCTGAACGGGCGGCTGTCACTGAGTGAGCACCAGCGAATGCTCGAAGAGACTGATGCGGCCATGCTAATCCACGATGAGGCACTGACCAGTCGCGCAGCTGAACTCCTCGCACAGCTCCCACAGATCAGCGCGCTCGGACTCGGTGTACCGGCCGCCGCGGGGGGTGCGGATTTACTTGAGGTGATTGCCGACGTACCGGCCGATGACCCCCGCGTCGGGTTGGACCCAAGCGACCCGCTGATGTGGCTTTACACCTCCGGTACAACAGGCAAGCTCAAGGCCGTCGAGCACACCCAGGGAAGTTATGCCGCGATCGGGGCCAACATCCTCGCAAACCTCCTCTCGCCCGGACGCACGTCGAGCATGCTGCACGCGGCGTCGCTGGTGCACGCCAGCGGCACCTTCGTGGTGCCGTACTGGATCCGCGGCGGGTTGTCGGTCGTCCTTCCAGGCTTCGATCCCAAGCTCTATGTTGCGACGATCGAGAAGTACAAGATCACCGAGGTCAACCTTGTCCCCACGATGGTCGGAATGCTGTTCACGACCGGCGTACTCGACGGTGCCGACACAAGCTCGCTGCAGACAATCGTGTACGGCGCGAGCCCGATGCCGCGACCGGTCCTGCAGCGGGCCATCGACCATTGGGGCCTCAAGCTGGTGCAGTACTACGGGCAGACCGAAGCGCCACTGTGCATGACGGTGCTCGACAAGAACGATCACGCGGATCCGCAGCTGTGGGCATCGTGCGGTCATCCGGCCGTCGATGCTGAGATCGAGTTGACGGACGACGACGGCAACGCTGTAGTTGATGGCGAGATCGGCGAGATCCGGGTGCGGGCGCCGTTCGGTATGTCCGGCTATGCCAACGCTCCGCAACTCAATGTAGAGATGCTGCCTCCGGGTGGCTGGATTCGCACCCGTGACATGGCTCGCCGCGACGAACGCGGTTATCTCTACCTCGTTGACCGACGCAGCGACATGATCGTGACCGGCGGCTACAACGTTTATCCGCGCGAGGTCGAGGACGTGCTATTAACGCACCCGGCCGTTGCCGAAGCCGCGGTAGTGGGCGCGCCCGATGAAAAGTGGGTGGAGGCGGTGACCGCGTTTGTCGCACTTAAGCCTGGCTCCGAGGTGAGCGAAGCGGAACTCCAGCA
>JBDTCL010000143.1:0-4038 GCA_039923595.1 Antricoccus sp.
CCCGTCGGTCAGTGCCATTTTTTCTGCCAGAGCGGCAATCGAGTGCAGCAGTACATCGAGTCCGCGGGCCGAGAGCACCCGGTCTGAGGCGGTCGCATTCATATCGCCGCTTTTGGGATCCTGTGCCAGATAGCCGATCTCGCCCTTGGCGTCGATCTTGCCATCGGCTGGTTGACTCTCCCCGGCCAATACTTTCAAACTCGTCGTCTTGCCGGCACCGTTTCTGCCAACTAGACCAATCCGATCTCCCGGTTGGACACGCATCGTCGCGCCGGAAATCAACACCCGCGCACCTGCGCGTAGTTCAATATTCTCGGCGGCGATCATCGGGGTCCTTTAGTAGTCAGGCAAACTACGCCAGTCTACCGGAGGGTTCGCGATTCGCCGCACTGATGATCAAGGTGGGTGATCGCGAACTGCTCTGATGCACGCTCAAATCATCCTGGGGCGTTGAAGATCACCTAACTGTTAATCGCCCGACGGCTAGCAGCCTCGATTGCGGCAATCGCCATTGGTGGGAGCACCACTGCGCCCGAAGCACGCAGCTCGTTGACAAGAGTTCGTGCTTGCGCGAAATAGGCAGCTCGCTCATGAGGTTCGGTGCTCGATTCAGCCTGCGCGAGCAACTTCGCGGCGCGGTCAACCCTGCGTGCGTCGCTTTCCTTCAGATAGGTCGCAGCGATCTGGTGAGCATGTCGTTTCGCGCCATCCCAAGCCCGGACGAGAGTACGCACAGTGCGCACGTAATCATCGGCGAACTTGGCCGATGACGGCAGTTCGTCGGTGCGAAGCGCCACCGCGTCATGAAGTGCATCAAAGAATTGCGCTGTCGGTGCTTGTTGGACATCAGTCAACGCTGGGAACCGCAGCAGCAGCACCGGATCAGACTCGTAGGGGTAATAGTCGGCGAGTACGCTGTCGTGTCTGCTTACCGCCGCCTTCCAGATTTGTTCAAGAGATTCAATCGCCTCAGACTTTCGATGGCGTTGCATTAACTCTGCCGGGGTTGGTCTGCCCCAAATCATCGCGATCGCGACCGCCGCCGCGATGACGCCAATCACCACGATTCGTATCCATACTGATTGAGCACCGAGGAGAATCCAGATCGCGATGGCAGGTGCGATTGCGATCATTGCGGCCAATTGGACGAACCGCTCGGGCGGAATTGGTTCGCGCGCGGAATCGCGGCCGCCGGTTCCGACTTCGTACTCGTCTGCGGGTTCGTCACTCATTCCATTGGCTACCGTACACATTGTTATACCCAGTGGCGGTCGACCTGTAAGAAACCATGTCTGAGGATAACCATTTAGCTCGTGCCATCGCCTATGCAATGGCGATCGGCCTCGTCGTGTTCGTGCCTCTGCATTTCGCACTCACAGCCTCGGGTGGCATCGTTGTGCTTTCGATTCTGATCGCGGTTGCTGGGACCTGCTACTGATTTCTAGCTATCGGCGCGGGAATGAGCGCTCGATCGGTGGCAGTGCTGCGCAGCAGCAACGCTATCGGACTCAAGCGGCAGTTGCCTTCTCGCTCTCGCTGGCCATCATTTGCGCCGGTGCAGCGTCGCTGCCACCTGGCGCGCTTGCCCATGCGCTGGACCGTTCGGCCACCGCGCCCGAGGTGGCGACTGGGTCGGTCGGGTTGCTCAGCGATGCCAGCGAACACCTCAGTGATTTGGAAGCGAAGGCTGAGTCGATCGCGCCTGGGAGCACCGATCACGTGCTGTCAATCAGCGTTGACAATCACAGCGCCCTGTTGATTGCCTACGACATAATGAAAAGTCAGAGCATCGCGGTGGGCTACGGCACGAAGAATGATCAGCCGCAACTCCAAGACAATTGCGGCCGACTGTGCCGGCAATCTCGCTTCGAGCTTCGCCCCGGACTCGCCGGTGATGGTTCTTGCCGAGGTACCGGAGTTGCTTGATCTGGTCGGTGTGAGCGCCGATTGCCCGGTGATCTCAAGCATCGTGATGCAAGGCGCGAATTCAAACCCGTTGGTCGCGACGCCACTCGGCGGCGCCTCAGGGGTGCTGATTACCGTCAATTATTGCTCCGCGGCGCGGACCACAATTAATTTATCGCCGGTTTCTAGGGTGCTGACTTCTTGATCGTAGAAGCGAAACACTGTCTCACCGCGTTTGACGCCGACGACTTGATCATTGACCCATTTTGGTGACCGACCGACCTCATCTTCGATGACGTCGCGCTCGGCGACTTCCATGCCATCGCCACTGGTTAAAAGGTCTTCAAGGATCTGTCCAAGCGATGGACTAATCGTCGACAGGCCGAGCATGCGGCCGACCGCCTCAGAGGATGTTACGGTGGCATCAGCCCCAGATTGCCGGACGAGCGCGACATTTTGTTCCTCGCGGACAGCAACCACCACGTAAGCCTTTGAGTTCAGTTGGCGGACCGTAAGTGTGGCCAGGACCGCGGCATCATCACGATCTGCGGTGATAATGATCTGCCTGGCAAGTGCGGCTTCTGCGCGAGCCAGCACCTCGCGCCGGGTCGCATCGCCGACTATCCCGGCTAGGCCATCAGCTTGTGCTTCGGCGATCGCAGTCGGGTTCGGATCAATTACGATAATTTTTTCAGGCGTGATGCCGTGCACTTTCAAGGTCTGCACCGCACTTCGGCCTTTGGTGCCGTAACCGATGATCAGGACATGATCGCGCATATGTTTCCTCCAACGGGACTCCCGGAACCGTTCTCGACCTTGATTAGCCAGCACCTCAAGTGTCGTTCCCACTAACAAAATGAGAAACATGATGCGGATCGGCGTCACGATGATTGCGTTCACTAATCGTGCAGAATTGCTCACCGGCACCACGTCGCCATAACCGGTCGTGGTCATCGTCACAGTCGCGTAGTACACGCAGTCCAAGAAGGACATCCGTTCATCAGCAGCGTCGCGGTAGCCTCCACGATCGATATATACGAGAAGAATGATGAGCGCCAGCAAGCCGACGGCGATCGCGATCCGAATCGCCATCGCCCGCCCGGGAGAGCTCGCACGGGCGGGCAACCGCAACATCGACTTGGTGTCCATTAGGTCGCCTAGCCTAACCGCTCAAGGTCGACAGTGCTTGATAGGGTCAGCGAGCGTCGAGATATCTGACAACGGCTGATTTTTTAACGGCGACTACAACCAGTGAAGGTCACCCATGAAAAAATCTCAAATTCATCCGTCGGGTTTCGCACTGTTGGCGATGCTCGTGCTGGCCGGATGTGCCTCGTCCCCACGAGCCGTAAGCGCTAGCGATAGCACTGAGCCCGCCGTAACCGCGAGCACGACCTTTGATGCCAACCTGCGCAACTCAATTAACAAAAATGTCAGCGATATTGTTGAGAAGTATAAAGTGCCAGGGGCAGTTGTCGGTATTCACCTCGCCGGTAAAGGTGATTACACGGCAACCATTGGTGTGGGGAACATCCAGACCAAAGCAACCCTTGATGCGAAAATGCCGTGGCCGCTGCGCAGCGTGACGAAGTCCTTCGTCGTCACTGCGATACTGCAGTTGGTCCAGGCAGGCAAGCTTGGCCTCGATGACTCGATCGCGAAATACACCCCTAGCCTCCCCAACGCAAATACCGTGACCGTTCGCGAATTGGTAAATATGACGAGCGGTTTGCCGGAATACACCAATGACGCGTTCATCAAGGCGTATTCAGCCGATCCCGATCGTCAGTTCACGCCGGAGGATTTGATTGGCTTCGCGGCGACCGAGCCCGCGCAGTTTCCCCCCGGGACCCAGCACGTCTATACCAATACCAATACGGTGGTGTTAGGCAAGATTGTCGAGATGGTGACCGGCTTGCCAATCAGCCAGGTGTTGCAGCAGAACATTTTTGGCCCGCTGAAATTGACTCACACCGTTTACGCGATCGACGGCAATGACTGGTTGAAACCGCATCCCACGGGTTATCAGGTTGACAACGACAAGCTCGTGCCACAGCCGAACAACTTCTCCATCTTCGCCGGAGCCGGGGCCATGATCTCAACACTTGCCGATCTGATGATCTACGCACCCGC
>JBDTCL010000144.1:0-5384 GCA_039923595.1 Antricoccus sp.
CACCGGAAACGATCTTGCTTGCCTCGGTCAAGTCTGGGCGAGCTCCGCTCGCTTCAACTTTGCGATCCAGGATCTGCGCCTTCTTGGAATTATCTGACAGGGTAACCGACACATCTTCCCGCGTCCCAGCACCGGCTTGGGCATTGATCGCAATCGAATTCGGGCGCACAGTAATGATCGGCATCGCGGTCGTGACCTTTGACTGCACAGTCATCGAGCCGGCAAAAATCGACTGCGTAGCTGTGCCATCGCTCGCCACGTCGACCGCCTCGGTCAGAAAGCCATTGCCCGTCCTGATCGCGAGGCGACCAGCGACTTCCTTGCCCTCCTGGGATGAGGCCAGCAACACTGCTGCTGGCGACTTCTCGGCGACTAGTTGAGCTAAGACATCGACGATCGGAGCGACAGAGTAGCCAAAGACTTCATCACCTTCGACGGCGTAGATTTTCTCCGCACCGCCTTCGGCCAATTTCGCTGCCATTCCATCGGTTGCCCCAGCGGCCGCGATCACGACAGCGCTGGGCTCACCGAGGGTGCGTGCAGCTGTGAGCAATTCAAGCGTTGACTTCTTGATTTCGCCTTCGGTGTGGTCAACGAGTACCAATACTTCAGCCATAGTTTGTTCCTCTCCTTTGACCTAAACGAGTTTTTGAGCGACGAGATATTCAACAAGCTTCAGTCCGCCATCGCCCTCATCGGGAATGGCCTGGCCAGCCTGGCGTGGTGGACGAGCGGCAAACTCAATTACCTGCGATGTCGCCGCGGCAAGTCCGACTTCGGACGGATCGACGCCCGTATCGGCAAGTGTCATCGTTTCGATCGGCTTCTTCTTGGCTGCCATAATCCCTTTGAACGAGGGATAGCGTGGTTCGTTTGCGGTGTCCCAAACGCTGATGACTGCTGGCAACTGGCCTTTGACGACTTGGTAACCACCATCGATCTGGCGCTCAATGGTCACATCATTGCCGTCGATATCCACCTTGCGGGCGCTCGAGAGCTGCGTGATACCTAGCAATTCAGAGAGCATCGCGGGCATCACTGTTACTCGACCATCAGTGCTCTCGGCTCCGGTCATCACCAAGTCCCATTCGAGCTTGCCAAGCGCGCCGGCAATCACCTTTGCGGTGCCGATAGCGCAGGAGCCGTGAATCGCCGGGTCGGTGACAAGAACGCCCTTATCGGCGCCCATTTGCAGCGCCTTGCGAATCGTGTCAGTCGCCGATTCGGGGCCCACCGAAAGCACAGTCACTTCACTGTCGCCTAGGCGTTCCTTGATTTGCAATGCTTCTTCGATCGCGTACTCGTCCATCTCATTGAGGACTAGATCCGCGTTTTCGCGATCGACAGTACTGTCGCTTTCCTTGAGGGTGCGCGGGTTACCTGAGTCGGGAACCTGCTTCACCAATACGACTATGTTCATCGTCAGACAACCTCCTGTGGCGTGGTGCACCCGCCCCGGATCGCCCCGAGCGGGTGAAAAATCGCGGTGGATGGACCGTGCCGCTCAGACGACGCTATCTGATGCGCTCTGGCGACGTACCACCACAGTTATACGTTACCTGTAAGTAACGCCCGATGGTCGAGCACCGGTCCTGATGTTGAGCACGTACGATAACGCCGGTAATCAGCTCGGCGGAAGGGGATATGTGGAGCGCGGCGAACGAATCACCGGTACGTGGCGAATCGTAGCGACGGTCATCAGTCTCACCTGGATCGTTACCGCGGTACTACTGATCTTCATCTCAGTCAGTGGAGCCGCTCATCGGTTGACCACGTTGGCGCTGATGCTCGGGATGCTGGCGGGGTTGCCGATTTTGACTCTGCTCAAGAACATCAGTAGTCATCTCACCGCGCAGACTAGTCCAGGTCGACAAGATCAGATTTTGGCTGGCTTCGGCGCGCTACTGATCGCGGCCGCGTGGGCGACCCACCTGTTGTCCTGAGCTTTATCGGCCGGTGAACTTCGCCTTGCCTGGACCATTCTCGACAAACGAGGTCATCCCGATCTGCTGATCCTCGGTGGCAAAAAGCGCGGAAAATAGCTGGCTTTCCAGTTTCAATCCGGAATTCAGATCGCCGTCAAGTCCGCCATCAATGGCTGCCTTCATCGCGCGCAGCGCCATTGAGGCTGCGTGAGTGAATTGGCCAGCCCACTTTTGCGCCGCGCTGTAGACGTCGGCTGAGGGTACAACGGTGTTTGCCAAACCAATCTGCAATGCTTCCTGTGCGTCGACGAAACGTCCCGTATAGCAGATGTCTTTTGCTTTTGCTGGGCCGACGAGTCTGGCCAGTCGCTGAGTGCCACCGGCTCCGGGGATGACCCCCAGCAGAATCTCCGGCTGACCAACCTTCGCGTCGTCAGCGAAGATCCGGATGTCACAGCACATCGCCAATTCCAGGCCGCCACCGAGTGCGTATCCCGTGACCGCGGCAACTGTCGGCTTCGGTATTTGCGCTACCGCTGCAAAGCATCCCGACAGTTCAGGCGCCCGCTCGCTCATGTCGGCAAACGACATCGATTGCATTTCTTTGATATCGGCGCCTGCGGCGAATACTTTCTCGCCGCCGTAGACGATCACCGATTTGATAGCAGGATCGGCGCTCGCTGCCCGAGCGGCATCTCGAATTTCTTCTTGAACTCCCTTGTTGAGGGCATTCATCTTGGGTCGGTCAAGACGAATTGTGCCGATCCCATTTTCGTTTTGGAGTGTCACATACTCGCCCATAGGGTGCCTTTCGTGCAAATGATCGTCGGAAATAGCTGAACTGTTCTTAGACAATCGACGCGAAATACCGCCCGCGTCGACGAGTCAAATGCACCGGAACTCCGAAGGTATCAAAAATTGCTTCTTCGGTGAGCTCCGATTCCAGCAATCCACTGCGAATGGTCTGTCCATCGCGCAGCATCAAAAGATGCGTGAAGTCCCGCGGGATCTCTTCGACGTGGTGCGTCACCAGCACCATTGCCGGTGCGTTCGGATCGGCCGCGAATTCGCTGAGCCGCCCGAGAAGATCTTCGCGGCCGGCTAAATCAAGACCTGCGGCTGGCTCGTCGAGTAACAACATTTCAGGATCGGTCATCAGCGCCCGACAGATCTGCACTCGTTTTCGTTCACCCTCGCTCAGAGTGCCGAAGTCACGATCCGCCAGGTGCCCAACACCCCAGCGCGCGAGCAGGCTCGCCGCACGGCCGTGATCGACAGAGTCATACTCCTCGCGCCAGCGACCCATCACCGAATAACCAGCCGAGATCACGATGTCGCTGACCCTCTCACCGGGTGGAATACGGCTCGCTAGGGCCGCAGACGCCAACCCGATACGAGGTCGTAGCTCGAAAACGTCGACCTTGCCGAGGCGCTCGCCTAATATTCGTACCGACCCTTCGGAAGGATGCAATTGGGCGGCGGCTAACGCGAGTAAAGTAGTTTTACCAGCACCGTTCTTGCCCAGCACCACCCAGCGCTCATCGAGTTCGACCTGCCAGTTCAGGTCGCGAAGCAGCACATTCTGCGCGCGGCGAATCGTCACTCCACGCATATCGATCACCAGATCAGGATCGCTATCTCGGGTGTGGTCAAGGGCTTGCGGTTCCACAGACACCACCACACAATACCGATAGAGTCTGTCGGACAAGGAGGTCACGACATGGGTCATCCCCCACAACCTGACATCGAAGCGACGCCAGAGGACACGACAGCAAAGTCGGCAGGGTTTATTGCTGATTTCCAAATCGATAAACCGCTAGGTCAAGGCGGATCGTTTTTCTTAGCGATCCCGCCCGAGCGGTTACGTTTTCTCGGCGATCGGGTCGTGCTGAAGGTGTTTCCCACCGAGGCCGCAGCCAATGACGAATCTGCCGTCCAATCGCTTACCACGGCACTATCGGCGATCGCAGCGGTTCGCTCGGACTACCTCGTTCGATTCATCGAAGCCGGGCGCAACAACGGCGTGTTCTATTGCGCCATGGAATATCTCAGCGGCGGGAGTCTGGCGGCACCTACAATCCCCCTGACGATGGGTGAGGCACTGCGCGCGGTGTCGAACGCGGCACGCGGTGCCCATGCCCTGCACGAGGCTGGAATACCCCATCGCAATATCCATCCTGCTGGCATCATTCTGCATGCAGAAGGAGCGAAACTTGCCGACCCTGGACTTGCGTCATACCTCAATCCGGGTATGACTCTCACCGGCCGGTTAGGCATTCCAGAAGTCGATTTCATCGCGCCAGCCATTATCCGTGGTCAGGCTGCGTCGCGTGAGACGGATCTGTGGTCCTTAGGAGCGACCTTGCACTATGTCGCTTCCGGTCAGTCGATCTTTCCCGACCTTGATAGATCCAGCCCCGTCGCCTCGCTGAGTGCTGTGCTCAACACGGCACCTACTATCGCGCAGTCACTGCCAGGGCCAGTGGAGGATATCGTTCGACAATGTCTCGATCCGCAGCACGCCAATCGTCCAGCCACCGCCGCTGCGCTGGCTGAGCACATCGACGCCCTTTGGACAACTAGATGAGCCTTCGCTATGAAGTTACGCCAGGCCGTGGTCTGCTCGCGCGGCATAAAGACTCCGTCGTCTGGGTCGGTTCCGATCTTGACGGCGAGGCCTGGGATGCACTCGGTGCCGTTCTGGATCTGCATCCTGGCACTGATCCAGCTGGCGCGGACACCGCTAGGCAACTGGACGCTCTCACATCATCACTTAGAAGTCATCCCGAGACAATATTTGCAGCTCTTATTGTGCAAGATGGCCGCGCTCAAGGAGTCTTACGCGGACCGGTCACGGTATGCAATGCCACTGCGGTTGCCCCCGCGACCGGCTACGAACAATTCGGAATCACAGTGCCATTCCCGATGTCCGAGGCGGTTTTCGTCGGTCACGGTGAGCGGCAAGAAAACCCTTCCTCGCTAGCACTGCTATTCGATCTTGATGCTGGAGTAGTCCCAGCGGGCGGTGTCTGGGCGCACCCATCCGGTTCATCGTCTCGGCATGCGACCAATGTCCATAAAAGTGCGAATGACCTCGACGCGGACCCCCCAACAGAATCGACGCATGAGCCGTCAGATGCAACCCCCGCAGGGGCGGAGGATCCTGTCGCGGAACCGCCTCCCGCGGTCACACCGACACTCGCCGAGGAACCGGCACCGGATCCTGCGCAGGGCAAACCTGATTCGATCGATGCCACCACGCAGTTGAGTGATCCAGAGATCGCGATGCTGCAGGACGGACCAGCCGAAAATGGCGCGTCTGCCGATCCGGCCGGGGAGTCGGCGGCCGAGGGCCGAGCAGACTTAGCTGCCGAACCCCAAGGGCTACCAGCCGGGGCAGGCGCCGGGCCTGCTGCAGTGGCAGCCGGCGTAGCAGGATCCGCGGCAGCTCTAGCTACC
>JBDTCL010000145.1:0-8615 GCA_039923595.1 Antricoccus sp.
CTCAAATGAAACGCTATCTGGCAGCGGAAAAACCGACTCTGGCTCGGCGACGGTGACCTCGGCATAGCCACCAAGCAGCGGGAATACAGCGACCCGATCGCCCTTTTTGAAGCCCGAGTCTGCGGGCGCGTCGATGACCTCGCCGGCGACTTCTGCACCTGGGATAAATGGCGGGTCGGGCTTGATTTGATACATCCCTCGGCTCTGAAGCACTTCGGGGAATGCGACGCCGCAGGCGCGTACTGCGATCACGACATTCTTGCCGTCCGCTTTCGGCGCGTCGACGTTCACAACCTCGATGGCCTCAGGTCCATCGAGCCGGGTGATTTGGATAGCCTTCATTCATCAGACTCTACGGTGCGCGCCCGAACCGGCTTTCGCCGATCACCAGCCAACACACCTGCGGTACGTATCGACCCGCTTCAGTGCGCCATGCGTGTCGCATACGTACCGCAGATTGAGAAGTTCACAGCTAAATGTCGAAGTCGACCGTCACGGTGTCGGTGAGTGGGTGTGACTGGCAAGCAAGTCGGATGCCGCGGTCGAGCTCATCTGGTTCCAGCGCGTAGTTGACGTCCATCTCGACCTCGCCCTCGATGATCTTGCAGCGACACGTCCCGCAAACGCCGCCCTTGCATGCGAACGGCAGATCGCCGCGTATCTCTAACGCTGCGTCAAGAATCGGCACAGTATCTCGCTCTAAATCGAAACTTGATGCCAAGCCGCCGAGAATAATGGTGATCTTGCTGAGGTCTTCAGCCGCGGCGACCGCGGCGCGTTCTTTGCGTGGCCGAGGAGCAGCCTCGACGTGGAACAGCTCGAAGTGGACACTTTTCGCCGGGGCACCCGATGCAACCAGCCAATCGCGAACTCCGGTGACCATTTCGAACGGACCACAGAGGAACCAATCATCGACGTCGTCCAGCGGTAGCAGTGCCTCGCTGATCGTCGCCATCCGCTCGGGATCGATCCGCCCAGACAGCATCTCGATTGGCGTCACTTCACGCGATAGGACATTGATCCACTGGAATCGGTCGGCATAGGTGTCTTTGAGATCGGCGATCTCTTCTAGGAACATGATGGTGGAGGTGGAGCGGTTGCCGAAAACGAGCGTGACCCGCGACTGAGGCTCGACTTCGAGTGCCGCTGCAGCGAGCGACAGGATCGGGGTAATGCCCGATCCGGCCGCGATGAGCGCGTAGTGCCGAGAGCGCTGCGGATCGAGCGCCGTCGTAAAAGTTCCGGCCGGTGCCATCACGTCGAGACTGTCGCCTGCGCGCAGCGAGTTGAGGGCGTACGAGGAGAAGACGCCATCGGGGACTGACTTGACCGCGACTCGTAACTGCCCGCTTAACGGCGAGCTGCAAATGGAGTAAGAGCGACGAATCTCCTGGCCATCCTCAAACCGGCGGATGGTCAGATGCTGGCCCGGCGCAAACGCGTAGCGATCGCGTAGTTCATCGGGGACATCGAAGGTGATCGCCACCGCATCCTCGATGATGCGGTCGACCGTTTTTACGACCAGTTCGTGAAAATCGGGGACAGGCTTGGTAATCGCGGAAGTGACGGTCATATTTCCCTGCTATAGGAGCGGTTTGAACCAGTCGAAAGGCTCACGACACGCACTGCACCGATATAGCGCCTTACAAGCGGTTGACCCGAATTGGGAGAGGACAGCGGTATCAAAAGAGCCACAGTGTGGGCAGCGCACCGATAGCGTCAAGCCGATCGGGCCACTCACCGGACGAGTACCGGTTGGCGGCGTGATCCCAGAATCATGTAGTGCTCGTTGTCCGGCTGGCGTGATCCAATCAGTGGTCCACGCAGGGCTGAGCACGAGATCGACGGCAACGGTGCGAAACCCGGCCTGGGTGAAAACGCGGTGCAGATCGTTCTCGATCGCTTTCATAGCCGGGCATCCGGAATATGTAGGGGTGATTGTTACCGTCACGTCCTCACCATCCGGGCTCACCGAAACTGCCCGCAAAATGCCGAGGTCGGCAATGCTGATCGCTGGGATCTCCGGATCGCACACGTCGGCCGCAAGCTGCCAAGGCGTGGCATTAGGCCCAAGAGCCGCTGCACTCTTGGGTTCGGTGCCATCGATATCGTCAGCGAGGCGACGATCCCCATAGCCGAATGGGGATCTATCCTCGAGCCGGTCAGCGGCCATCACCAAGCCGCGCCAGGATGCGCTCGTGCCACCGTTTGCATCTCGGCAAGCACGTAGTCCAGATGCGCCGTGTGAATGCCAGTCCGGCCGCCGCGAGCATGCCAGCGCGTTTGCGGGATGGTGAGGGTGGCCGTTTCCAGCACTGCGACGACGGCCTCTTGCCACGGAGCCTGCAACATCGCTGGGTCCGGACAGATCCCGTCAGTGATGAGCGGCTGCAACGCCTGATCGGTCCGGTCGGTCGCATACGGCGTAACGCCAGCATCTGCGTCGAATAGCTCAGCCGTGTATGGCCACACTGCGTCAATACCGGCTTGCATCCGACCGTGCGATTCCTCGGTGCCATCACCTAACCGCAGCACCCATTTGGTGGCGTGATCGACGTGATAGCGGACTTCCTTGCTTGCCTTAGCCGCGATCGCGGCGATGGTGGCATCCGTGGAGGTCTCAAGCTGGCTATACAACAGTTGTTGATAGGTGGAAAAAACCAATTGACGGGCCATTGTTCGCGCGAAGTCGCCGCCGGGGATCTCGACGAGGTGGGCGCAACGGAACTGCGCTGACTGTCGCCAATACGCCAGATCATCTTCAGATTTCGGTTCTGGCAGCTGCGAACCGGCGTAAGTCAGCAGCATGCGCGCTTGGCCGAGCAGGTCGAGCGCAATATTCGCGAGCGCGATGTCTTCCTCGATGACAGGTGATTTCGCGACCCAATCGACGAGGCGCTGCGACAGGATCAGTGCATCATCGCCGAGACGAAGTACGTAATCGACAAGTGGTTCGTAAGCACCAACGCGGTTGCGTGGCGCGGCGACCTTGGCGGCGAGCGACGCCGGATCGTGGCCAGGCTGCCTTTGTGCCTGCCTGGGCGCAGCCTCAGGGGTGGACGCCATCACATGTGGTCCACTTCGGCTGGCAGCTTGTAGAAAGTGGGATGGCGAAAGATCTTGTCAGCGGCTGGGTCAAAGAATTCATCTTTTTCATCCGGACTTGACGCAGTGATCTGGGCAGATGGAATGACCCAAATCGAAACGCCTTCTTGGCGGCGGGTGTAAAGATCCCGAGCGTTGCGAAGTGCCATCTCGGCATCTGGGGCATGCAGCGAGCCCACATGATTATGCGACAGACCACGACGGCTCCGCACGAAAACTTCCCACATGGGCCAGTTCTTGGTCTCGCTCACGCCGATGCCGCCAGTCGGGCTGCCTGCTTGTCGGCGTATGCAGTCGCAGCTTCGCGCACCCAGGCACCCTCATCGTGCGCGGCCTTGCGGTTGCTGACGCGCTCGGCGTTGCACGGTCCGTCGCCTGCGAGGATCCGCTTGAACTCTGACCAGTCGATCGCACCGAAATCGTAGTGATCGCGGTCGGCATTCCACTGCAGATCAGGATCGGGCAGAGTGAGGCCGAGCACGTCAGCCTGCGGCACCGTCATATCAACAAAACGCTGACGCAATTCGTCGTTGGAGAATCGTTTGATGCCCCAGGCCATTGAATCCGCAGAGTTAGGCGAATCAGCATCGGGTGGACCGAACATCATCAATGACGGCCACCACCAGCGGTTCACCGCATCTTGGGCCATTGCCTTTTGCGATTCTGACCCGTGAGCGAGTGAGAGCAAAATAGAGAAACCCTGACGCTGGTGAAATGACTCTTCTTTGCAGATTCGGATCATCGCGCGGGCATAAGGTCCGTAGGAGGCACGGCATAACGGAACTTGATTGGCAATTGCCGCTCCGTCAACGAGCCAGCCGATCGCGCCATTGTCTGCCCATGTGAGCGTCGGATAATTAAAGATTGAGGAGTATTTTTGCTTGCCAGCGTGCAACAGGTCGAGCATTTCATCGCGGCTCATGCCGAGCGTTTCAGCGGCTGCATATAGGTAGAGCCCGTGGCCAGCCTCATCTTGGACTTTAGCGAGCAAGATTGCTTTGCGTTCAAGTGACGGCGCTCGGGTCAACCAGTTGCCCTCTGGCTGCATCCCGATGATTTCCGAATGACCGTGCTGCGCGATTTGCCGGATCAGCGTCTTGCGATATTTTTCCGGCATCCAATCGCGCGGTTCGATGCGGCCATCGGCGGCAATGATCGCATCAAAACTCGACTGCTGGTCGTCATCGGTGACAACTGCGGTGTCGTTAGCTGAATGAGTGATAGTCATCTCGGCAACCTCCCGAACGTTCGGTCGGTTAAGCGTACGGCACTAATCCCCATCGTGTAAACCGTCACCTCGATTTTGGCGACTGCCAGGCGCTACCTGGATGATCCAGCGGCACCAAAGCACCGTGAGAAGCGAGCGTAACCAAACTGAGACTGTGCAATTGCAGACTTCACCCTTGACGGACCGGCGTAGCTGGGCGAGTGTTCCTTCAACCCATCGCGACGGGAGCCCCCCATGAGGTCCAAAATCACCCGCGTCATCGTCGGCGTCACGGCGATCGCCCTAGCGCTCGCCGGCTGCTCATCTAGCTCATCGAAAAGTTCGGCCCAATCGCTCGGTGACAAGATCACCCTCGGCCTCATTGCCGAACCGGCAAGCCTGGATTTCACCACTACAGATGGTGCCGCGATCCCCCAGGCACTTATGGACAATGTGTACGAAACTCTTGTTCGCGTCGATGATAAAACCGGCAAGATCGTGCCAGCTCTCGCCAAGTCGTGGACAGTGAGCGATGACCGGTTGACCTACGATTTCGACCTGGTCGACAATGCGAAGTTCAGCAGCGGTCAGAAATTCACCGCAGACGACGCCGTCTTCTCAATCAACTACGTCAAGACCAAATGGACCACGAGCGTCAAGTCGGCGATGAGTGTCGTTGCATCAGCGACCGCGATCAGTCCCACCAAGCTGGAAGTCAAGCTCAGCGCGCCGAGCAACGGCTGGCTTTACAAGATGACGACTCGCGTCGGCGCGATGATGACCCAGTCCGGTGTTGCCGACCTGGCAAACAAGCCGATCGGCACCGGGCCATACACCTTCACGAGCTGGACCCGCGGCGACGCGATGACATTCACCCGCAACGCCGATTACTGGGCTAAGAAGCCACAGTTCAAGACCGTCGTTCTGAAGTACTTCACCGATCCGACTGCGATGAACAACGCGTTACTGTCCGGCTCGATCGACGTCGTGACGACCTTGCAGACCCCAGAGTCGCTGGATCAATTCACCACGGGCGCCAATAAGAGCAAGTACCAAGTCATCGATGGCACTACCAATGGTGAGGTCGTCCTGTCGATGAACCAGGCCAACCCCGATCTGGCGAACCTCAAGGTCCGCCAGGCGATCCGGTACGGCATCGATCACAAGGCGCTGCTGAACAATTGCTGGGCGGGCAAAGGGACGCTGATCGGGTCAATGGCCCCACCAACCGACCCGTGGTACCAAGATCGCACCGGCGACTTCCCGTACGACCCCAATAAGGCGAAATCGCTGCTTCAGGAGGCGGGCAAGACCAACATCACGTTGCGATTGCGGCTGCCCACCTTGCCGTATGCGACCGCGTGTGGTCCCGAGGTCAAATCTCAGCTATCGAAGATCGGCATCACCGTCAACATCGACACGCTCGAATTTCCCGCAGCCTGGCTGAAAACGGTATTCACCAACCACGATTTCGACATGTCGATCGTGGCGCATACCGAACCACGCGACGCACCCAACGTCTTCGGCACGCCCGGTTACTACACGTCGTTTAACAACCCTCAGGTAAATGCATTGTTCGCTTCGGCTGACACCGGCACCCCGGCGCAGCAGATCACCGATATGCAATCGGCTGAGAAGCAGATTTCTCAAGATGCCGCAGCAGACTTCCTTTTCCTGCTGCCAAACTTGGTGGTCGCTAAGAAAGCGGTGAACGGCATCCCGAAGAACGCGATTACCGAGTCGCTAAGGTTCTTCGAACTGAGCTAACCGCTCACCTTCAGTGACGAGCTGCGACATCGCTTAAGAGGCTCAGGCTGCCCGAGACCGCTTGACTTTAGGTGCTCACTCTGGCTGGTCTAACAAGCTGCGGTTGAGCGACCTCAAGGCTGCGAAGCCTCATACGTCAGGTGACGACCTAGCGTCGTACGCGGCCGAGACGCCGACTGGGAAAGTACCGAAGTCTCCGACGTGGCTGCGTGAGCGACCTGGATATTGCGCCAGGTGTGGTTGCCTGGGCGATGCTCGAGCCCGTTGGGGGCCGCGAGCAGGAAGGCCATCGACCCCTCCTGGTCGTCGCTTCCTGCGAGTAATTTGACGCCGTCACTACGCTCGTGAACGTTATTCCGATCTCGACGGTTGACCGGGGGTTGGCCGGACCACGTTGCGACTGACGGGCCAACCGGACTCGACGACCATCGTGGATTACGACCGAACAGCTTCGCGCTCGTTTCGCGCGATCGGATCACCGGGATCGCCGGGGAGGTGTCCGACGGTGACTCGAGACGGTACGGGTGTGGCTGAGCGACTTTCTTGATCTTTAAGCATTGCGCTGCTGAATGACCCACCCGGAACGAACTATATGGCGACGGGCCCGAAATCGGCATACGTGCGTCGACTCGACGTTACGGCTTGATAAATACGAGTTGGGGAACTTCGAGGACGTGAAGGCGACGATGAGCGCCCGCGCGATGAGCGTCCTGAGGCAGAACCTTTCGACATGGTCGAGTGCGTGGCCGCTGCCTGTTCCTATGCAAGCAAAACGAAATGCGCGGAGGCCGTAGTCTTGCCGCCATGAATATCCCATTTCCTACCGACTGGCAGCGCGCTGTTATTTTCGTGGCGCATCCCGATGATCCTGAGTACGGCATGGCCGCGGCGGTGTCGCGATGGACTAACGAAGGCAAGAGCGTGATGTATGTACTCGCCTCCAGCGGCGAGGCTGGGATCGAAGGAATGGCGCCGGAGGTGTGCGGACCGATTCGCGAGGAAGAGCAACGCATGGCAGGACGTGAAGTCGGCGTCGACCACGTCGACTTCCTCGGCTTCCCCGATAGCGACCTGCACAACACCCCGACATTGCGCGCCGCGATCACCTCGTCGGTGCAAACGCTACGACCGGACCTAGTGATCACCATGTTTCGAGGCGCTGAATGGGCACCTGGAGCACCGAATCAACGCGATCACATCGAGTTCGGAAACGCCGTGGTGGCGGCTATCGAGGCGATGGACGAACGACCGCGCTATCTGTTTGAGAGCGGCGGTCTGGCAACGCACAGCGTCAAGGTCAGCCCGACTGACGTCGAACGCGCCGTGCAGTCACTCGCACAGCACGCCGAATACCTATCCGTACTCGATCCGGCTACTCCGGTCATCGAGCAGGCGGTCAACCAGATCGACAAAGTCGGAGTCGTCTCAGCGGCTGGTCGTTCGATTGGATTCACCGTGATCGAGGCATAGTCCTGCCGTTGCGGACGGGGTACCGCCGATCAATTAGGAGTTTCCTGGTGGCGGCCTTAACCGGGACGCCCCTCGACTTGGGGCGTACCGATGGCCGTCCGTCCGATCTGGTCCCGATAACCTTGATCCAGCACTTCAGCTCAAAAGTGGCCTGCCTGGTCACGACGATAAATCGCCTTAAGCACGGTCACATGCGCTACACGACTGGCGAGTAATTTATCGCTAGTGGGCTGGTAAACGAATTCGCTGATCGCGGGTTTGGTATGGACAAAACGTACGTTTCAGCAGCGCAAATTTTAGGCCACTCTTGGTTTGCCAGCCGCGGGATCGGAGATTTCCGATCTGTGCGCAGAATTCCGACCAGCGCTGTGCTGGATCATTGTCGTCGACGCAAGCGTGCGTCCGCTCCACCTCCGCTAACGGGGGTTGATGATCGGGATCTCCCGTTATCGCCAGGCAGCTCGATCGTGGGATCGGCCAGTGCTGCACGCGCACAGGTGACGGCCGCGATCGCCTCGATAACGGAGGTACCGACGCAGACCCGCGCGCTCCGATGGGGTTCGATAGGTTGGCACCCAGACCGTGCGACCGAGTCGATTGATCGGAGGCGCCATGCTGCTCAAAGTGCTCAGCCGCGTAGCCGCCTTCGTTGGCTCGCTCTTTGTCGGCTCGGTGCTGATCTTTCTGATGATGAACATCCTGCCGGGCAACCCGGCGCAAGTCGCCGCAGGTGTCAACGCCACCCCGCAAAGCGTGCAGGCGCTTGAGGTCAAATTTGGTCTTGATCGACCATTGTTTGTGCAGTATTTCGACTGGGCTGGACATCTCTTTCGCGGCGATTTCGGTATCTCGTACATCAGCAATTACAACATCACCTCCGAAGTCATCGATAAATTTCAAAACACGCTTTATCTGCTCATCGGCGGCATCGTGGTCGCGCTTGTGATCGCGATTCCGCTCGGTGTCCTGATGGCCGCACGCAATGGCAAATCCTCAGGCCTCGCGCTGTCGGTCGTCTCCCAGATCGGGATCTCGATCCCGGCGTTCGCACTCGCGATCATCCTGA
>JBDTCL010000146.1:0-5496 GCA_039923595.1 Antricoccus sp.
TCGTGCCAGGTGGTGCCCATCTTCGACAACTCGCCAGCGATGCCCGTCACCGGCACGATTAGCGATTGCACCGTTTCGATGGGTGCGTCGCCGGGTACTAGTTATCAAGTGTGGGCGCGGTGAACAGGGGAGACAGATTGCCCCAGTATGTGACATCGCTGGACGTTCGGAGTCCCGACCGCACCCGTTCGGAGTCCCGACCGCACCCGTTCGGAGTCCCGCCTGCACCGATGCGAATCAACACGGTCAAACGAATACCAGGATTGAATTCACAATGTGAGGAAGTACAGACGATGAGTAGCAGTACCGTGAGTGACTTTGTAATAGACCGCCTAATTGAGTGGGATCTGCATCAGTTCTACGGTTTCCCCGGTGACGGGATCGGCGGCTTTGATGGCGCACTAGAACGCGCTCAGTCCGATGGCAAGGACTTCAAATACATCCGTCCGACCCATGAAGAAATCGCGGCGTTCTTAGCGTGCGCGCACGCAAAATTCACCGGCGAGGTCGGAGTCTGTATTGCTACTTCCGGTCCTGGTGCTGTGCACCTGCTCAATGGGCTGTATGACGCAAAGATGGACAATCAGCCAGTCGTCGCGATTGTGGGACAACAGGGCCGGGTCTCGCTCGGCAGTGAGGCTCAGCAAGAGATCAATCTTGAGCGGGTTTTCGCTGATGTCGCAGGGTATGTACAAACGGTGACGACTGCGATGCAAGCGCAGATGGTCGTGGACCGAGCGGTGCGGATTGCCCGTGCGCAGCGCTGCCCGACGGTAGTGATCCTTCCTGCTGACGTCCAGAATCTGGATATGAAAGAGCCGGACCTCGAACATTGGGTTTCGCGCACTGGTGTGGGGCACGCCTCGACTGCGCTCACGCCGCCAGAGGACGAGCTTAAGCGGGCGGCTGCCGCGCTGAACGCCGGCAGCAAGGTTGCGATGATGGTGGGCGAGGGCGCGCGGGGTGCCACCGCAGAGATTCTTGCTGTTGCCGAGCGGCTCGGTGCTGGCGTGATCACGGCCTTACTTGGTAAAGACGTCGTTCCCGGCGACGTGCCGTATCACACCCAACAGCTCGGACTGCTCGGATCGCGGCCAAGCTACGACATGATGCAGGACTGCGACACACTGCTGATGGTCGGCACCAACTACCCCTATGCGGAGTTCCTGCCTAAGGCTGGTCAGGCGCGTGGTGTGCAGATCGACCTGTCGTCGCGGAATCTGAGCTTGCGCTATCCGATGGAGGTCAATCTCGCCGGTGACGCGAAGACCACCCTGGCGGCACTTTTGCCACATCTGACACAGCAGGCGGATCTCAGCTGGCAGGAGGGCGTTATTAAGGGCATGAAGGATTGGAACGATGTCACCGAGCGCGAGGCGATGGTCAAGGCGGACCCGGTCAATCCGCGTTATGTCTACCATCTGCTGAACGAGCGCTTGCCAGAGAACTGCATTGTCACCGCCGATGCCGGCTCGACAGCGGACTGGTACGGCCACCACATCAAACTCGGCAGTAACATGCGCGGAAACCTCTCCGGCAGTCTCGCCTCGATGCTCGCGTCGATGCCCTATGCATTGGCTGCGAAATTTGCTCATCCTGATCGGCCAGTGGTGTGCACCATCGGTGATGGCGCCTTTCAGATGCTCGGCATGAACGAGATGATCACGGTGAAGCGGCACTGGCAATCGTGGCAGGATCCGCGGTTCATCGTGATGGTGCTGCACAACAACGACCTGAATCAGGTCTCGTGGGAGATGCGCGAGGTGGGGGATCCCCGTTTCGACACCTCGCAATTGGTCGAAGACATGGACTACGCCGGTTACGGCGAATTACTAGGGTTGCGGGGGATCAGGGTCGATAAGCCGGATCAAGTGGCAGCTGCATGGGACGCTGCATTCGCAGCTGATCGACCGGTTGTGCTGGATATCCACACCGATCCCAATGTGCCGCCACTGCCAGCGCACATCTCATTTGACGAAGCGAAGGGTGTCCTGACAACGCTATTCAAAGGTGATCCGGCCGAGGCTGCCGTGATCCGAAACTCCATGCGAGCCGTCGGTGCCGAACTGTTCGCGAATGCCAAGGATTTGCTTTCCCGCGACAAATGAGACCAGTCAGCCGTCGTCACTCGGTGTGATCGGCAAATCACCGTTCGCATCAAGGCGCGATCAGTCGGATCGGCGCGTGGATCCGAATCCGAGCGGTGGGAGGTTCCTAGTCAAGCAGCCGGATAGGAACCTCCTACCTTTGGTCCGGCAACGATCGAGGGTTCAGTTCGCAGCGGTATAACGCGCCAGTGCTTCTTTGCTCGATTCGAGCAAGATCGGCACCATCTCACCGATATGCTCGTAGCCGGGACCAACGGTCTGGCCAGCCTGGTAGCGGTAGAAGATACCTTCGAGAATGCCAACCTGCTTGAAGAACGAGAACGCCATGAAGAAATCGAAATCGCGCACTGACTCTCCGGTGCGTTCTTCATATCGCGCGATGATTTCCTCAGGTGTCGGATAGCCGTTGGCCTCGCTCACATTGGTCACCGCGTCAGAGGCGACACCGGAGGTCGCTTTAGTTCGATCGCCATAAGCAATCATCATCGCCAGATCACACAATGGAGCGCCGAGTGTCGCCATCTCCCAGTCGAGCACGGCGGTGATCTGGTCGTCGTCGTTGACCAACACGTTGTCAAGTCGGTAATCACCGTGCACGATTCCCTTGCCGGTGTCGGTCGGACACGCTTCCAGCAATGCCTGCACGTGTTGGTCAAGGCCGGCAAGCTCACGACTCTTCGAAGACTCCAACTGTGAATTCCACCGCTTGATTTGACGCAGTAGAAAGCCTTCGGCCTTGCCGAAGGTATCCAGACCGATTGAGGCAGGATCAGTGCTATTAATGTCAGCCATCGTATCGATGACCTGATTCATGATCGCGCGAACCCTTTCAGGACCGCGTTTTTCTAGTTCTTCGGCACGTTTGATCGCATCGCCGTCCACCGCTTCCATAATGTAAAACGGTGCGCCAAGCACCTCTTTGTCTTCACAGAACAAATCACAGTGCGGCACCGGAACAGGGGTTGGCTCGAATGCAGTCATTAGCCGGTACTCACGACTCATATCGTGCGCGGTCGCCAGCACGTGACCGAGTGGCGGACGGCGCAATACCTTGCGGCCGGCAGAGGTTTGCATCATGTAGGTCAGATTGGATTTACCGCCAACGATGACTTCGGCAGTGATTGGCGACTCGACAAGCTCAGGCGCAGTCGCCTGCAGATACGTGGTGAGCTTGTCAAGATCGAGGCCTGGCGTATCGGACATCGGGGTTCCCTCCATTGGGCAAATGCGCAGTAGTTCAAACAATTCACAAGCGAGCACTATCTGCGGCAATTTCACTCTAGTCATCGGCCATCAACGCCGTCCGCGCCGACTCGTATTTGCGATTAGTACTCTTATCCCATGCGCGTACATATTGGCTGCGATCACGCAGGTTTTGAACTGAAAAACTATCTACTCAATCAGCTGGGCGACGCTGGTTACGAGATGATCGATCACGGTCCGCAGGAGTATGACCCGCAAGATGACTATCCGATGTTTTGCATCGTCACCGCAGAAGCAGTCGCCGCTGAGCCGGGTAGTCTCGGTTTGGTCATCGGCGGCTCCGGCAATGGCGAGCAGATCGCGGCAAATAGGGTAGCCGGAATTCGCGCGGCGTTGATTTATAGCATCGAAACCTCGACGCTCGCGCGCCAACACAATGACGCGCAGGTCGCCGGTCTCGGGGCTCGGATGCATACGCTCGATGAGGCAGCAAACCTCGCCAAGACGTTTCTCTCGACACCCTTTAGCGAGGAGCCACGACATCAGCGTCGAATCGATGTGCTCAGCACGTTCGATGCTGAGCACTGCCGTTAGGTCGGTGGTTGCCAGTTGCGGCGAATAAGTTCCGTCGTCTGCTCGGCATCCTCGAGATCTTCGGCAGTGGGCCGATCGATGTCACGCACCCGCATCGCGGTGTCCTTGGACAACTGCGATGGGCCACTCGTGACCAATACTCGCACGCCGCGATCGAACTCATGAAGATCATCGCCGAGACGTTCAGGGTTCTGCGGCGATCGCGCCTTGGTGCCGCGCACGCGTCGTCTGCGGACCGGTCCGGGCTTCGGCGGCTGCGGTTCGTTGCTCATGCGCTGACTCTAATCCGGTCAGTCAATCTCGTGCACTAGAAGCTGTCGGGGCACATGGGTTGACGTTCCACGCCGAAGGCAGCGGACACTGGCGCTGCTGCACCAAGGCGATATTCGGTGACTCGTCCAGCAGCCACAAGGGAGCTCAGCGTGATGCTGCCGAGATAGATCGCGGCGAGCTCGAGGATGGACATCGATAGGTCAGGTTTAGCCGTTGTGCGCTGCACCACCGCTCGGTCGCGCTCAGTGACGATGCGGTAAACCCCGTCATTGGCAGGGAGTTGTTGATCGGTGATATTGATGCAGGCGTCGAAATCGCTGAGATAGGACCGCGCCTGAAGTGCCGCCGGGATGTCGATGATGCGTACGTACAGATTGTCAACCAGTCTGGATTCGATCGCGCGCGTATCGGTGACAAGGTGGCGCAAGATGTCATCGACCGGCGCGCACGAGCGGGTGAAGGTACGAGTGAGATCGATTCCAAAAACGTAATTCCACAGCGCGGCATAAGCATTCGGCGTTTCGGCATCTATCTCATGTACCTGCACAACCCCGCATGGCCCGGTGGCGGCGGATTCTTCCTTCACTCGGAAATATGCGAAACCGTCAGGTTCTCCCGAATTGCTGTAGTGCACCAGGTAGCACCGCTCGCTCGCGCCGCCGCGCGACTGCTCAGGATCGACGATCATCCACAACCACCACTGACGATCTCGATTCAGATGCCCGGGCCGGTTTGCCCAGATTCGATTTCTGACTTCGGTCGCTTGTTCAAGGAATTCGTCTTGGGATACTTCGTTGACTGAGCCATCACTGAGATTTACCGATGGCAGGAAACGCATTCGGGAAGATTCGCCCTCGATCGATAACCGTTGCGCTGCAGCCGCATAGCCAAATCGACCATATATCCCAGCTTCAGATGCCCAGAGAACAGCGAGAGATTCGGTACCGCCGTCATGCAGCCGGGTCAGTTCGTGCTGCATCATCGCGGTGAGTAGGCCGCGGCGTCTGTATGAGGCCGATACGGTGACTGCGGTCACCGCTGAAACTGGCAGGGCCGCACCTCCCGGTACACACATCGTTCGGGCGAAAGATCCGAAAGTGGATATCCAGTGGCCATCGACCTGGAAGCCGAAGAAGCGATCAAGTTCGGCGACCTCGCTCATGACTACTGCTAGTTCAGCCGGTGTGCTTTCGTAGAAACCGCGGTCTATCGCAGCCGCCATGCTCGCACCGTCGGAAACTGTTGCAGTGGTGAGCTTGGGCTGGGCAAGATGTGGAGGCGTGCGGATAGTTGACATGCTTCTATCTTTGCTTAATCG
>JBDTCL010000147.1:0-15669 GCA_039923595.1 Antricoccus sp.
TGGCTAATGCCCCATAACGACGCATACGAACCGATTGACGGAACCCACGCCACTATCTTGGGCAAAGTAGTTTCGGTGCTGCGACGTATCTAGCGCTGAGAATCAGTAGCAGAACTTGTCGGTTTGCTTCCGAGAGCACGTTCGAACTGCATACCGACCTTGCTCGCGAACACTGCGCGCAGCATCCACAGCAAGCAAACAGCCAGACATGCGCCCGCGATGATGTCGCTCAACCAGTGATAATTCATCAATAGTACTGAGATGGATGCGATGATCGGCGCGATGATCGCATACCAAAAAGCACACCGACGCAACCATTGTTGACGAACGTAATCCGCGGCTATCCAGGCCCCAACGGCGCTCAGCAAGATCGCATTAGCTTGATGACCCGATGGGAACGACATTCCATTTGCATTGTGCAGCAGATCGGCGCCGTAAGCCGGTGCGGTACGTCCGAAGATGGGCTTCGCAGCCAGCATAATTACACTCAGTAGACCGGTTGCTAGTAAGGCGCGTACCAGCGGCGCAAAAGTGCGCTGCTGAAAGGCGATCATCCCGCTGAGCAGTAGTAGCAGGATCAGATTTGGTCCGCGACCGCCCGTTTGAGTCAATACATAGCCGATCACACCAATGACCGGGCGGTGACGAATATCCAGATGCCTCATTGACGATGCGGTGGCCCGATCGATATGAGGCAAAAAACCGTCAGCGAATAAGTCCGCGGTGATCAATGCAAACAAGGCCAGGCAAACCAGCGCGAACCAGCCACGCGGACGCCACGCTGCGCGAACTGTCGGCCACGGTGCGCTCGCCCCGGGGCCTAACGGTGATGGCCGCTCTGGCGATTGGCGATCGGCATCCACAGAAACAAGACTACGCAACGAGCGCGACCGAAGCGGCTTGCGCGGGGCGCCCGCGCCGAAGTTTTAGCAGACAAACCGCTGTCCCTAGCGGGCGAACCTGCGCAGGCTTGCGGCAACAGAGGGAAAAGCGCGACCGGTCATCGCCGTGCCATCGGGCAAATAAATCGTTGACATGATGTCAGCCTCATCATGCAGCCGTGCCACAATCTCGCCATGATGGTACGGAATGAGCACATCAAACTCGACCTGCGGCCGCGGCAACGCAGTTTCGATTGCTGCTAGAAGAGCGTCTATTCCAGCACCGGAGCGAGCCGACACGCTCACGCAACCCGGCAGCGCTCGTTCGAGTCGATCAAGCTGATCACGATCGGCGGCATCGGTCTTATTAATAACCATCAGTTCAGGAACGTTCAATGCCCCAATCTGGCTGAGGACTTCGCGTACTGCGCTGATCTGACCTTCTGGGTCGGGGTGCGAACCATCCACCACATGGATCAGCACGTCCGCTGACTCGACCTCCTCCAGAGAAGAGCGGAATGCCTCAACCAGCTGGTGTGGCAACTGCCGGACAAAACCGACGGTGTCAGACAACGTGTACTCGCGGCCATCAGACGTCGTTGCGCGACGCACGGTGGGATCGAGGGTGGCGAATAACGCATTCTCGACTAACACACCAGCGCCGGTGATGCGGTTCAGTAGCGTGGATTTGCCCGCATTCGTATAGCCAGCAATAACCACGGCTGGCACATCATTGCGGCGCCGGGCAGATCGTTTCGTATCGCGTCCAGTTTTCATGGCGCCGATTTCTCGGCGCAACTACGAAACCCGTTGGTTGATTCGGCGTCGGTCAAGCTCAAGTTTGGTCTCACCCGGTCCGCGACCGCCAATGCCGGCGCCATCGGCACCGACTCGGCCACCAGCCTGCCGCGACATCGAATCGCCCCAACCTCGAAGTCTCGGTAGCAAATATTGCAGCTGGGCAAGTTCGACCTGGGCTTTACCTTCTCGACTCTTCGCGTGCTGGGCGAAGATATCAAGAATAAGCGCAATCCGATCAACGACTTTGACCTTGACAACTTCCTCAAGTGCACGCCGCTGCGAGGGCGCTAGCTCGTCATTACAGATCACCGTATCCGCGCCAGTGGCCTTGACGATCTGCGCGAGCTCTCGCGCTTTTCCCGAACCGAGGTAGGTTGCCGGATCCGGATGCGAGCGACGCTGGGTCACCGCATCTAAAACCTGCGACCCCGCGGTGTCAGCGAGCGCCGCGAGCTCGCGCATCGCGTTGTCAGTCTCGCGCGCATCACCGGTGAGGTCTAATCCGGCAAGAATGACTCGCTCGAGGCGCAACTGGCGATATTCGACCTCAGTAACGTCTTGCAACTCAGTCGACAAGCCGGCGACACGTCGCAACGACTGTCGATCTTGCAGATCAAAGTCACCAGTGCGATCTGCGGTCCCTTGGTTCTCATTTGCCGAATCGGCCTGGTTTGCGGGTGCGGTTCCGTCTGTCATCGTGGGCCCATCGTCCCACGAACATGCGGTGGCCGCATCTAAAATTCGAGCACCGGACGTTCAAGGCTCATCGCGTAGTACTGAGGTGACCCCATTAGCGACTATCACCGCTGGACCGCGCAGGATGACTCGGTCGGGATTGACGTCGGTAAATAATCGTCCGCCGGGCACATCGACGACAACCGAACCTGATGTGCACTCACCGAGCGCCGCAACCGCGACCGCGCAAATCCCGGTACCGCAAGAGCGAGTCTCGCCCACCCCACGTTCATGGACTCGCATTTGCACGTGGCGATCGAAACCAGTCAGCGGCTCGACATGATGAAAAAATTCAATATTGACGCCATCGGCAAATAGCGCCGCGTCGAAGTCTGGCTCGTAGTTAAGATCCAGTCGCTCCAGCGGTACCGACCGCAGCTCGCAAGCCAGGTGCGGGTTACCCATAGAAATACCGAGTCCGCTGAGCTCGATCGAATCTGTCGCTGTGCGTACGCGGACAGTTGATGATCCGAGCACGACTGGCCGCCCCATATCTACCGAAATTAAGCTTGTATCACAAAATGTCGCACGTTTAATACCCGAGCGGGTGTCCACATCGACGTAGTCGACGGGCCCTACATCGGTCACTGCATCGGCTGATAGGCCCAGCGTCGCCAGATAGCGAGCAACCACTCGAACGCCGTTACCGCACATCTGTGCGATTGAGCCATCAGCGTTGCGATAGTCCATGAACCAGGGCGCGTTTGGGTTCCCACTCGGCGCGATACGGATCAGTCCGTCTGCGCCAATGCCAGCACGCCGATCGCATAATCGCCGCACATCCGTGGCCGACAGCTCACAGCTGCCATCAAGATCGGGAATCAGCACGAAATCGTTTTCGGTGCCATGTCCCTTAGCGAAGCGCAGCGCGCCGCGTTTCAAGGGGACCGGTGAAGTCGTCACGGATCAATTGTATGTAACACAGTGCTGCACAGATCGTCCTGCGCTGCATCAAACCATTGCATCCGGCTATCGCGCCGAAACCACGCACGCTGCTTGCGGGCAAACTTGCGGGTTGAGGTGATGGTGGCAATTTTGGCGTCGGCTTCTGAGCAGTCGCCGGCCAGCGCCGCTAACACCTGGTGATAGCCCAACGCACGGCTGGCGGTACGCGAGGTTGCCAAGCCAATCGACTGCAGCTTGCGCACCTCGTCGACGAAGCCTGCGTGCCACATCTTCTCGACTCGATCAGCGATCCGCGACGCGAGCGCGTCGCGCTCCCGATCCAGTCCGATCTGGATCGCCTGATAATGCTCGTGTCGTGGCTGCGCATCGATTGGCAGCGCAGCTGCGAACGGCGCACCGGTGATCTCAATAACTTCTAATGCGCGCACAATGCGCCGACCATTGGTCGGCAAAATCAACTGCGCCGCAACGGAATCACGTTCGCGCAATTGCTGATGTAGCGACTGCGGCCCCTCTTGCGCCAATCTTGCTTCGAGCGCGGCACGAATCGCCTGATCGGTGCCCGGAAAGGCCAGTTCATCGATGACCGCCTTGATATATAGCCCAGAACCACCGACGAGGATTGCCAGTCGGTCGCGGCCCCAGATCTGGCCAATCCGCTCCCGCGCAGCGGCCTGATACTGCGCTACAGTTACCGGCTGGCTAATGGGCCAGATATCAAGCATGTGGTGGGCAATCCCTCGGCGCTTCGAGACCGGCAATTTAGCTGTCCCAATGTCCATACCGCGATAAACCTGCATTGAGTCGGCATTCACAATCTCAACATGCTCAGCTCCACCCCACGCATGAGCCAAATCCAGAGCGAGATCAGATTTACCGGTGGCTGTTGGACCAGCGATAACTACGACAATGCGGGATTTGATCACAGCATCAGGGTAACTTTGCGCCGAAACCATCGACCCAATGCGCGACGCGCGCGATCACAGTGTGAGAATTGCCAACCAGCACTTAGATCGCCCAGGTACGGCCGGAGGTACATTTCATGGTTGCCAGCAACGAGTGGGGCCGCGTCGATGATGACGGTACCGTCTACGTGCGGACCTCCGAAGGTGAGCGGGTCATCGGTTCATGGCAGGCAGGGGAACCAGCTGAGGGGCTTGCGCACTACAGCCGCCGTTACGGGGATCTTGCTACGGAAATCAGGCTGCTAGAGAAACGGCTCGAATCCGGCGCCGGTAATCCCCAGCACACCGCGCAGCAAGCTACTGCCTTGCGAAGTGGACTCGGTGAGGCAGCTGTTATGGGTGATCTCGCGAGCCTCGATCATCGATTAGACGCGCTGCTGGTAAAAACCGCCGCCAAAAAAGAGGAGGCGTTTGCTGCCAAAGCCGAAGCGCGCGCCGCGGCGGCGGCTCGCAAGGAAGCACTCGCGATCGAAGCTGAGTCACTGGCGCTCAGCACTCAATGGAAACAGTCTGGAGATCGGTTACGGGCGATCATCGAGGAGTGGAAGCAAGTGCGCGGCGTCGATCGCAAGACTGATGATGCTCTATGGAAACGGTTCAGTGCAGCTCGAGACGCGTTCAGCAAAGCTCGCGGGTCACACTTCGCACAACTAGACAAACAGCGGGAGCTTGCCAAGAACGAAAAGCTTCGGATCCTTGGCCAAGCTCAAGAATTAGCGACGTCGACAGACTGGGCTCCCACGGCAGCGAAAATGAAAGGCCTCATGAGCCAATGGAAGGCAGCGGGGCGCGCACCTCGCGAAACTGAGGATGAACTTTGGACCCAGTTCCGAGCAACCCAGGACGCCTTCTTTGCCGCTCGCGGCGAGGTTCTGGCGGAGCGAGATTCTGCACAAGTGGATAATCAAAAAGCCAAAGAAGCGCTGCTGAGCGAAGCAGAAAAATTGGACCCACGCAGCGGTCTGGAAGCGACCAAGTCGCGGTTGCGAGATATTCAAGCGAAGTGGGAGGCAATCGGCCATGTGCCGCGGGAATCGATGCGATCATTAGAAGACCGGATGAAGGCGATCGAGAGCCGCATTTATGACGCCGAAGAGGCAAACTGGCGTCGGTCAGCTAGTGAATCTAATCCCCTATTGCTGACATTGCGTGAGGCTGTGACAAAGGCAGAGACGGTTCTTACCAAGGCCGAGGCAGCCGGTAATGCTAAGAAGATCGCCGAGGCACGGGCAAGCGTCGAAGCCAAACGCGAATGGCTCGTCGCTGCAGAGAAATCAGTGCGCCGCTAGCGGCGACGGATGGTCGGCATCGGCAGTGATACTGCTGGTGTCGCCTGAGAGCTTGCGGTACGTGCCTCGTGGGCGTCTCCGCCGCGGGTCCGCCGATGGCTCAGCACGGGGCCGTCGGCCACCAGATGGTGCGGGGCGGCATAAGTGATCTGAGTCGTGATCAAATCTCCTGGCCGCACGACATTATCAACTGCCGTTCCAGTCGGATTGAAATGGACCAGTCGACTGTCCGGGCCGCGCCCACTCAAGCGCGCGGTAGCTGCGTCCTTGCGACCCTCGCCTGCGGCAACGAGAACCTCTACCTCGTGACCCACTAAATCAGTATTGAGCTCCCAGGAAATCTGCTCTTGCAGCGCGACCAGCCGCTCATACCGCTGTTGCACGACGTCCTTAGGCACCTGATCGGCATAATCGGCGGCTGGCGTACCCGGACGCGGCGAGTACTGGAAGGTGTACGCGCTACTAAAGCGAGCTGCGCGAACGACATCAAGGGTTTGTTCAAAGTCTGACTCAGTTTCGCCAGGAAAGCCCACGATGATATCGGTGGTGATCGCCGCATCCGGCATCGCGAACCGCACCTTGTCGATGATGCCGAGATACCGGTCGGGCCGGTATGAGCGACGCATCGCCTTTAAGATTCGCGCCGAGCCGGACTGTAACGGCATATGCAGTTGGTGGCATACATTGTGCGTTTGCGCCATTGCATCAATGACATCGTCAGAGAAATCTCGTGGATGCGGTGAGGTGAACCTGACTCGCTCAAGGCCGTCGATCTGGCCGCAGGAGCGCAACAATGCCGAAAAGGCGGTGCGTTCGCCGAAGGACACCCCGTACGAATTGACGTTTTGACCCAGCAACGTCACCTCAACAGCACCATCGTTGACGAGCGCCTCAATTTCAGCGAGTACGTCGCCGGGGCGACGGTCCTCCTCGCGGCCACGCAATGCAGGCACGATGCAAAATGTGCAGGTGTTGTTGCAGCCGACGGAAATCGACACCCAACCCGCGTAGGCGGCTTCGCGTTTGGCTGGCAACGTCGAAGGAAACTGTTCGAGAGATTCAAGGATCTCTACTTGAGCCTCGTTATTGTGCCTGGCTCGCTCAAGCAGCGCCGGTAACGAACCGAGATTGTGAGTCCCGAAAACGACGTCCACATAAGGGGCCTTCTGCACGATGGTGCTGCGATCTTTCTGAGCTAAACATCCACCGACAGCAATCTGCATATCGGGGCGCTTCTTTTTGGTCGGAGCCAGGTGACTGAGGTTGCCGTATAACTTGTTGTCCGCGTTCTCACGTACTGCACACGTGTTGAATACGATCAGATCTGGTTCGCCGTCAATCTCGACCGGCAGGTAACCAGACTGCTCAAGCACTCCGGCAAGTCGCTCGGAATCGTGGGCATTCATTTGGCAGCCATACGTCTTAATTTGGTAGGTGCGCGCTGGTGGCAGGCTGGCAAAGGTGCGCGGCTGCGCGGCGGTTTCAGTCATAGCAGCTCTATGGTACGGGCCACCTTTGGTGCGCGTTGCCTCGGATTCGCCGATTTCTAGCGGCGGTAGTCGCTAAGATAGGCAGATGCACAACCGTCGCGTGGCCACAATCGCCAGCACGATTCTCGCCCTCGTAATGGTCTTGGCTGGCTGTGCGACTCAAGCGGCGAGCAGGAAGAATCCGGCCGTGGTCACCGCGCCGACCTTTGCTGCCGATTCGACTATGCACAAATTGCACGAGGCCGGCAGCCTTCGGATCGGGGTCCGACTTGATCAGCCGAATCTCAGTTATCAAAGCTCGCCCAGCTCATCACCAACCGGCTTCGACATCGAGATCGCCAAAATCATCGCCGCAGCACTCGGCTTGAAACCGGCCCAGATTACTTGGGTAAAAGTTACCGCGAGTACCCAGGATGCATACCTGCAAAATCAATTGGTTGATCTGATTGTGGCTGCTTACTCCCTCACTGAACAACGCGCGAACATCGTGGGCCAGGCCGGTCCGTACTACATCACCGGTCAACAATTTATGGTGCGCGCCGACTCTAACGCGAACTTTCCAGCCAATTTGCAAGGCAAAACCGTGTGCTCGGTAGCTGGGGCTGCAAATGTCAATCCCAACCGCGATTCGACATTCGACATTACCGAAATCAAAGCTGCCTCAGCTGCCGATTGCATCAACATGCTAGAAGCGAAAAGCGTCGACGCGGTCATTAGTGATGGCGCGATTTTGCAAGGATTCATGATCAACGATCCAGACAAACTACGAACGATTGGTGAGCCGTTCACCACCGAGCGATACACCATCGGCTATAACCGCGGGGATAGCGCCATGTGCACGTTCCTGACCCACACCCTGGTTGCGGCGTACAAGAAGGGAACATGGTCAAATGCCTTCGAAACCACCTTGGGCAAGACCGGTATCGAGGCACCAGCACCGCCGCAACCCGCGGCGTGCACGTAGGCGCGGCCCGCATTTGCGCTGCCTAGTGCGCAACTTCGCTCGCGCGTGATTCACGTATCACAGTGACTCGAATCTGACCTGGATAGGTCAACTCATCTTCAATCTGAGTAGCAACCTCTCGGGCGAGCTGAGCGGACATGACGTCATCGACGACCTCGGGTTTAACCATCACTCGTACTTCGCGCCCTGCCTGCATCGCGAAGACTTTCTCCACTCCGACTTTGCTAGCGGCGATCTGTTCGATGCGCTGTAGTCGTTGCACGTAAGCCTCGACACTCTCGCGCCGCGCCCCTGGCCTGCCTCCGGAACACGCATCTGAAGCTTGGGTGAGCACCGCTTCGATTGTTTGCGGCATAACTTCATTGTGGTGCGCTTCGATGGCGTGCACGACCTCCTCGGACTCGCCGTAGCGCCGAGCAAGGTCCGCGCCGATGATCGCGTGGCTACCTTCAATCTCATGTGTCACCGCTTTGCCGATGTCGTGCAAGAAAGCGCTCCGTTTAACCAATTGCGCGGGCACGCCGAGTTCGTGCGCCATTGCACTTGCAATATGTGCGGTCTCCACGAGGTGGAGTAGAACGTTCTGGCCGTAGGAGGTGCGGTATCGCAACCGCCCGAGCAACGCAATAAGTTCCGGATGCACATCAGCGATACCGACCTCAATCAGCGCATCCTCGGCCGCACGAATACATAATGCATCAACTTCAGACTTGCTCTGTTCGTAGGCCTCTTCGATCCGATGCGGATGAATCCGGCCATCGGCAACAAGCTTGGTCAGAGTTAGTCTTCCGATCTCTCGGCGGACCGGATCAAAGCACGAGAGCAGGACGGCCTCAGGGGTGTCATCAATGATCAGGTTCACCCCTGTCGTGGTCTCGAATGCGCGAATATTGCGACCCTCGCGCCCGATGATCCGGCCTTTCATATCGTCGCTGGGTAAGTGCATAACAGCGACAACGCTTTCGGCAGTTTGCTCGCTCGCTACCCGAGCAATCGAGTCCGCGACAATCGCTCTGGCCCGTGATTGCGCCCCCGCCACCGCCTCGGCTTCGATCCTGCGGGCTTGACTTGCCGCATCTCGACGAGACTGCACCTCGTGTTCAGCTAACAATGCTGCCTTGGCTTCTTGGGCGCTCAAACCAGCTACTTGTTCAAGGCGGCCAATGATCGATTCCTCACGCTGATCGATCGAAGTGACACGCTTGGACTGTAGTTCTTCCGCGGCGCTCACTTCGACTTCACGCGAGGTCAGCCTGCGCACTTCTGCATCTGAGCGTGCCTCGCGATCACTCACTCGCAGTTCTCGTCGCTCGGCGTCGGCGACAATGTCCTTGGACCTTTCGACAAGCCGCTCGGCTTCGCGCTCAGCATCGCGGCGGGCGGCCAGCAGCATTTCCTCGATGTCGACCTCGGCCTGCCTGCGGGCGGAGTCGATGTGAGCCTGATTCTCGTTTCGTAGTCGCTTAGCTTCGGTGCGAGCGTGCTGCGCTTCGCGCAGCGTCTCGGCTCGTTGAATGCGTAACTGCCCGTCCAACTCGTCCTGAACTTGGTTTCGGACCTCATCGATCAGCCCGGCTCGGATCTCGTCGCGCGTATGGGTGGTGATTTCATCACTGACTTGACGGCGGGCAGCAAGGCGAGCTTCGACTAAAGCAGCAGCCTTCGCTTCGTTGCGTCCGGCCCGGCGGCCTTGTGCGTACCCCGCCGACTGCCCCTCGGCAAGGCCGGCGGCGCGACCTTCTGCGATCAGCTCAGTGCGCGTTGATTCATCTGCAAATCGTTCAGTTGATTTCCCAGTTCTCGCGTTCAGTTCCGATTCGGAGCGACGATCCAAAGAGACCAAGAATCGACGACCGAACAGGACAAAGAGCCCAAATTGGATGAGCACTATCAGCACGATTGCGATGACCAAGGCGGTCGGCATTGCGGCTCCTTCGGTCGGGGCTGAGACGACCAAGTGCTCTACCAGTAGACCGATCGCTCATCCCCAAGCAACCCTACGAACCTGCACAAACTAAGCAGTATGCGGTCGCCCGTAAAACTGGCAGATCACCCAGCTAAGCAGATGCATCTAGGACAAAGCCAATGAAACGTCGCCGAGCGATGTGGTACTCAGCAGCGTGTGATTGAAACGAGAACAATAGGTTGAACTTAGGAATATTCGATTCATAGTAAAACTCGGTTGCGGCACTTAGTTAACAACTCACAGTATGTCGCTGGCTGTGCCGGGTCAAGTTGGCAGGAGACTCGGCGGCTCGACCGAACTACAAGCATCACCGTTACGGCGCCAGTTGCACACCTATTGCAGTGCCTCGGCGACCGCTCGATTGCTGACTTCGTAGCAATAACCTCGGCGGCCCAACATCGCGATCAGACGACGTCGCAGCGCATCAGGATCAGCACGCAGGCGAGCTGGTGCCGAGCGCACCTTGGCGGTCGCCAAGGCAGTCGCGCGATCTTGCTCTGATGCGTTCGTCACTTGTGCAAGAGCTTCATCCGCTAGCTCTCGAGCAATTCCCTTGCGGCGCAGTTCACCGGCAATCACCGCTCGAGACGAGCCGCGATTACGATGTCGAGTCTGGACCCAGTGGATCGCAAACTCTCGATCATCGACGTAGTGATACGCACGCAGCCTGCCGAGCACCGCTTCGATGGTGTCCTCTGGATAGCCGCGCTTTTGCATACCGTCGCGTAGTTCGTGGGTCGTACGGGCCATCGCAGTGAGCCGCCGCAAGCAATAGTTGACACCATGTTCGATTCGCTTCGCGGGATCAGGCGGCAGTACCCGCGGTGTGCGCGGACCGCCCGATCCCGTTTCGTACTTGGGCATCGACTATTAGAAGTCGACTGGCGCAGGAACTATGTCATCAGCATCCAGCGTCGCACCGAGGCCGAGCTTCTCTTTAATCCGCTTCTCTACCTCGTTGGTCAAATCAGGATTATCACGCATGAATTTGCGGACATTCTCTTTACCCTGACCCAGCTGGTCACCCTCATATGTATACCAAGCACCAGACTTGCGGATTATCGAATGCTCGACACCCATGTCGATAATCGAGCCCTCGCGGCTGATGCCCTGGCCGTACACAATGTCAAACTCAGCCTGTTTGAATGGCGCGGCGACCTTGTTTTTGACCACCTTGACTCGGGTCCTATTGGCAACTGCCTCGCCGCCCTCTTTAAGGGTCTCGATCCGCCGGACGTCCAACCGGACCGAGGCATAGAACTTCAGGGCTCGACCGCCACTGGTTGTTTCCGGCGAGCCGAACATGACGCCAATTTTTTCGCGTAGTTGATTGATGAAAATTGCGGTGGTGCCGGAGTTGCTTAGCGCTCCAGTGATCTTGCGCAGTGCCTGGCTCATAAGTCGAGCTTGCAGACCAACATGGCTATCACCCATTTCGCCTTCGATCTCAGCGCGAGGAACCAAGGCAGCCACCGAGTCAATAACCACGACGTCGATTCCTCCCGACCGGATCAGCGTGTCGGCGATTTCCAAGGCCTGCTCGCCGGTGTCGGGTTGTGCGACAAGCAAGGCGTCAGTATCGACACCGAGCGCTTTGGCGTATTCCGGGTCGAGGGCGTGCTCAGCGTCGATGAACGCGGCAATGCCGCCGGCGGCCTGGGCATTAGCTACCGCGTGCAGAGCGACAGTCGTTTTGCCTGACGACTCCGGGCCGTAAATCTCCACGACGCGTCCACGCGGCAGTCCGCCAATCCCGAGCGCGACGTCGAGGGCCAAGGAACCAGTCGGAATGACATCAACCGGTGACCGTCCTTCGTCTCCCAGACGCATAATCGAACCTTTGCCGAAGTTCTTCTCGATCTGAGCGAGTGCCGCTTCAAGGGCCTTCTCGCGGTCCAAACCTGCTGCCATTTGAAATCACCTTGTCTTGTGTTGTCTTGCGACTTGTGTTGTCCTGCGACGCAGTTGCTGCGCCGAGAAATATGCGGTTATGTGCTTGACCGTAGAACGAGGGACCGACATTGCGTAGCGGTATAGCTGCTCAGTGGATAAACACTAGAGTTACCCACAACTTTAGGCGAACATCTGTTCGAGAGGCACAAAGTCGAGTATGACACGCCGACTGTCCTCCTGGCGGATTTAGTGCAGCGTCTGCGGTATCTCAAAGGAATTGCAGATTGCCCGCCAAATCACTTTGGTATCGACGCCAGCTTCGATCGCCTCATCGACAGTCCGTTCACCCAATTCGGACATCACAAAGTCGGCAGCGACACTGCGCGCGTAGGCATGCCCAAAATGGGAATCCATCCGTTCGAAAAAGTCAGACAGGCGCACCGCAACACCGTACGCTAAATCGTCGGTGCCGTTCAGATACCGAGCGACCGACCAACAATCTCTTTCATCACTTCATTGGTACCGCCGTAGATCTGCTGAACCCGGCCGTCAAGGAAGAACTTTGCAATCGGGTATTCGCTCATATAGCCATAGCCGCCATGCAGCTGCAAACACCGGTCCGCGGTGCGCTTCTGCAAATCGGTTGTCCACCATTTCGCTGCAGCAGCATCGACAGCAGTGAGCTCCCCCGCATTATGGGCCTCGATCGCTTCGTTGAGATAGGTGCGCGCCACCTGTATCTCAGTGGCCATGGTGGCCAGTTCAAAGCGCGAGTTTTGGAACGAACCGATCGGCTGACCGAAGGCGGTGCGCTCGGTGCAGTATTTGAGCGTAATTTTCAACATCTCTTCACATGCCGCTACGGCGCTGACAGCAATCGTCAAACGTTCTTGCGGCAGATTGTGCATGAGGTGATAGAAACCACGGTCAAGTTCCCCGAGGAGGTTTTCTTGCGGAACTCGTACCTGATCAAAGAAAAGTTCTGCGGTGTCCTGCGCCTTCATGCCAATTTTGTCAAGATTGCGACCGCGCTCAAAACCAGCCATACCTCGCTCGACAACGAGCAATGAGAGCGCTTTGGAGCCAGCGGCCGCGGAATTAGTCCGGGCCACGACAATGACAAGGTCAGCCAAAATACCATTGGTGATGAATATTTTTGAGCCGTTCAGAACGAAGTCGGTGCCCTCGCGCTTCGCCGTCGTTCGGATTGCCTGCAGATCACTGCCCGTGCCAGGCTCGGTCATCGCGATGGCGGTGATGAGCTCACCAGCACAGAACTTGGGCAACCAACGTTGTTTTTGCTCGGCGGTGGCGAATCGAGTGAAGTACGGCGCCACCACATCGTTGTGCAAAGTGAATCCGCAGCCGGTCATACCAGCGCGCGTAACTTCTTCACCTACGACCGCATTGAACCGAAAATCGTCGATGCCCCCGCCACCAAAATCAACCGATACATCAGTGCCCAGGATGCCGTTGGCCCCAGCCTCGAGCCAGATATCCCGATCGACTTGACCGTTGCGTTCCCACTGCTCATAACGCGGCTGCGCTTTGTCTAGTAGTCGGCATACAGTGTGGCGAAATGCCTCATGCTCGGACTCGTAAAGATGCTCTCTCACCGGTCTTAAACTCCTCGATTGGTCCGGAGGCGATCGGCATGCGGACCCGCGCGACGCATCAGCAACCCGGCTTTATTGGCCAGTTGCCCAAGTGCTTGCGGGGGGACGAGCACCTGAGCGAACCGGGTATATCCCATGTTAGGTGCTCGGCGGTGCGGTGGGGCGTTATGGGTGAGAGAAGGAACAGCATCAGCTGCCGATATGAGCAAATCCGATGGTGTTAACGGGGCGCGCCGTCGGGTATCTGAATGTCGTCCCGATGAGGTTTGATGGTCGAATGAGTTCTCATCCTTCGGTGGGCCGCTTCACCGCAGCGACCCAAGCGTGGTTGGCCGGTGCGTTCGACGCACCGACGCCAGCGCAACTTGGCGCGTGGGAGGCGATCGATACCGAGGCCCATGTACTGGTGAGTGCGCCAACCGGATCAGGCAAAACACTCGCTGCGTTTCTGAGCAGTATCGACAACCTAAGCCGCATGCCGGTGCCGCTCGACCCGCTCGAGCGATGCGCCGTGCTTTACATCAGTCCACTCAAAGCACTCGCGATAGATGTCGAGCGCAACCTGCGAGCGCCATTGGTCGGTATCGAACAAGCCACCATCCGTCTCGGCAAACAGATTCGACCCATCATTGTCAGTTCGCGCACCTCCGATAGCAGCGCCGCAGATCGTCGGGCCTTCGCCCGTACACCAGGCGACATCCTGGTCACCACTCCCGAATCGTTGTTTCTGCTGCTCACCAGCGCAGCCCGCGCGGCGCTCGCTGGCGTGCGCACCGTCATCATTGATGAAATCCACGCCGTTGCTGGCACCAAACGAGGCTCCCACCTCGCGCTGTCGTTGGAACGCCTCGATGAGCTTTTAGATCGACCGGCACAACGCATCGGATTATCGGCCACCGTCAAACCAATCGACGAAGTAGCACGATTTCTCGCCGGCGAGCGTGGCCATCGATCGGTCTGCGTAGTCGCCCCACCCAGCAATAAACAAGTTGATCTCAACGTTGTCGTACCCGTCGATGATCTGGCGGATCTGGCATCGGAACGTGGTTCAGATGGCGAGCTACGAAGCTCCATCTGGCCGGCCGTCGAGGACCGAGTTTATGCACTGGTGAGCGAGCATCAATCGACGATTATCTTCGCCAACTCGCGTCGCTCCGCTGAACGACTCACCTCGCGACTGAACGAGCTGGCCGCAGAGACACCGCCAGCACCTGCTGCCGGCCCGCCGGCGTTGATGATGGCTCAGAGCGGCACCGGTCTGGCTGCTGATGCCGAAGCCGGTCCGATCATTGCGCGCGCACATCATGGGTCGGTCTCGCGCGAACAACGATCGATCGTCGAGGACGAGCTCAAACGAGGGATCCTACCCGCGGTGGTCGCGACTGGAACCCTCGAATTAGGTATCGACATGGGCGCCGTTGATCTGGTGATTCAGGTTGAAGCTCCGCCGTCGGTCGCCGCTGGATTGCAACGCGTGGGACGTGCCGGGCATCAGGTCGGAGCCGCAAGCAAGGGCATCATCTTTCCCAAGCACCGCGGGGACCTTCTCACAAGCACGGTCGTGGCCCACGAGATGACGGCAGGCCGCATCGAGGCGCTGCGAATTCCGAAGAATCCGCTCGATGTGCTTGCCCAACATATCGTGGCAATGCTCGCCATGCGTTCGTACACGGTTGCGGAGATCACCACAATTGTGGGCCGCGCCTACCCTTATTCGGCACTCCCAGAATCAGCACTCGAGTCAGTGCTCGACATGCTCAGCGGTCGCTATCCCTCCGATGATTTCGCCGCACTGCGACCTCGCATTGTGTGGGATCGCAATAGCGGCGTGCTGACCGCGCGGCCCGGAGCACAGCGCTTAGCGGTCATTAGCGGCGGCACAATTCCAGACCGTGGCCTATTCGGTGTGTTCATCGCCGGAGCCGATGAACGTGGTGGGCGGCGCGTCGGTGAGCTCGATGAAGAAATGGTGTATGAATCACGCGTCGGTGACGTGTTTCTGCTCGGCTCTTCATCATGGCGAATCACTGAAATTACCCACGATCAGGTGATTGTGATCCCAGCGCCAGGCATCGCAGGCCGGATGCCATTTTGGACTGGCGAACAACAAGGCAGGCCGCTTCAACTGGGCCGGGCTATCGGGGCATTTATTCGAAAATATAT
>JBDTCL010000148.1:0-2755 GCA_039923595.1 Antricoccus sp.
GAGTCATGCTGGGGATCGCGCGGATTATGGGAGAAACGGCTCCCCTGCTGCTGTTAGTCGGCACTACCCCGCGGATTAACAGTGATCCGTTCAACGGCCAAATGAGCACCCTACCGACTTTTATCTATCAGTATTTCGGGCTTGCGGCCGGCGATATCAGTTCACCGAATGCAGATCGCGCATGGACCGCGTCATTAACCTTGATTCTGTTGATCATGTTGATCAACCTGGGCGCTCGCCTGCTCGCCCGACTGACCAAGACTCGCTAACGAGAGAGACTCCGCATCCATGAGTAAAAGCATCGAGGTGGATGACCTCAACATCTTCTACGGCAAGTTCCTCGCTGTCGAAGATGTATCGATGGTGATCGAGCCCCGGTCAATTACCGCGCTTATCGGTCCGTCTGGCTGCGGCAAATCGACGTTTTTGCGGACCTTGAACCGGATGCATGAGGTGATACCGGGCGCATATGCCACGGGCCGCGTGTTGCTGGACGGGCAAGATATTTACGCCGCGAATGTTGACCCGGTGAATGTCCGGCGCACCATCGGCATGGTCTTTCAGCGACCGAACCCATTTCCCACGATGTCGATCTACGACAACGTGATCGCTGGGATGAAGTTGCAGGGCCGAATCAAGAAGAGTGCCGCTGATGAGACCGTGGAGAAAGCACTGCGCGGCGCGAACCTCTGGGATGAGGTCAAAGATCGACTCACCAAACCCGGATCAAGTTTGTCTGGCGGTCAACAGCAGCGACTGTGCATTGCCCGCGCGACCGCGATCGAACCAGAGGTCTTGCTCATGGACGAGCCCTGCTCCGCCCTCGATCCGATCTCGACCTTGGCGATCGAAGATCTGATGCAGGAACTCAAGGATCGATTCACCATCGTCATCGTGACGCACAACATGCAGCAGGCAGCGCGGGTGTCCGATAAAACCGGCTTCTTCAACTTGGCAGCGACCGGCAAACCTGGCCAACTCATCGAATTCGACGACACGTCGAAAATATTCTCAAACCCCGCTAACAAACGCACCGAGGATTACATCACCGGCCGCTTCGGCTGACGGTCACGTGGCGCCGAACCGGATCGACTCGTAAGTCACCCGATTGATGATCCACGCTGCCCAGTGTGGCACCGAGCCACTCTGCATCGGGCCGATCGTGGCGTACCGTAATTGGCGTGTACCGCTTCCTTTTCAGCGCCCGATGGATCGCTGGCTTTTTTGTTGCCGTACTGGCCATTTTGATCATGCTTGGACTGTCACGATGGCAATGGGATCGGCTGCACGATAAACGCACGACTAATTCCCAGATCCGGGCCTCAACCACCGCGCCGGTCGTCCCCGCAGGGACACTGATGCCAATCGCACCCAGCGACTCTCCCAAGAGCACCGTCGAGTGGAGTCGCGTCAGTGTGACCGGGATTTATCTGACCGAAGATACGGTGCTGATCCGGGGCGGCACAAATGCCGACTCGACGGTGGGCTTTGACGTGGTAGTGCCACTGAAAGCCACCGACGGCAGGATCTATCTGATCGATCGCGGATTTGTGGCAGCGCCAGATGTCGCCGATCAGCTACCAAAGCTCCCGGACACACCGTCAGGCACAGTCACAGTCACTGGCCGGGTGCGTGTTGAGAGTCCCGCTTCGAACTCCGCGACATCGATCCAGCTATTGAAAGGCGTCAGAACTGTCCGGGCGCTGGACAACGTCAAGCTGGCGAATGACCTTTCACTTGACCTCAGCGGTGGCTACATTGCGGCGATCAAGGAGTCGACAGCAAGCGGCGACGCAGTGGCCAAAATTGAGCGCATCCCAGTGCCCGAGCTTGATGAAGGACCGTACCTGTCGTATGCGATCCAGTGGATCTTGTTTGCGGGCATGGGGATCGGCGCTTTCGTCGTCATGGTGCGTCGGGAGAAGCTCAATCAACTGCTGCTCGACGATGAGGCATGGGATGACGATTGGGACGATGAAGACGGTGTCGATGGCGAGCCCGACGATCGCAGCCCTGCGATGTCCGGTCCCACGACGTAGCAGATTAGATTAGACACCAGTCCAGCACTTCATGACCGAGGAAAGGTGACCGAACATGGCCCGTCCACTGGAACGCCCCACACCACCTGATCCGTATAGCCTGCTGCCAGCGGTCGCCTCGTTCGACGTAACGAGCACTGATGTTGCCGAGGGTCAGCCAATGACCATGAAACAGGCGCATCCGATGGCTGGCGATGGTGCGGAAAATATTTCCCCGCAACTGTCGTGGTCAGGAGCACCAGAAGGCACCAAAGGTTTCGTGGTGACCTGTTTCGATCCGGATGCCCCAACGCCTTCGGGATTTTGGCATTGGTTGTTAGTCGACCTGCCCGCTGACTGCACGTCATTGCCGAGCAATGCCGGCGCTGGTGATGACGGACTTCCGGGTACAGCATTTCATACCCGCAATGACTTCGGCGATTTCGCCTTTGGCGGCGGCGCGCCACCGCCAAACGATGGACCGCACCGGTACTACTTCGTCGTGCATGCCATCGACACCGAATCGTTGGGACTGGATCAGACTGCCTCAGCGGCGTTTGTTTCCTTCAACTTGGTATTTCACACGCTGGCCCGCGCCATCATCACCCCAACGTTTGGCGACTGACCGATCGCGAACCATCGCTGACAGCTGCCGCTAAGGACGCATCCCGAACTGCGGCCGTCCGACCAGCGGTGGCAGCAAAGCGTACGCATCGAGCACCCAGTCGCACAATAAT
>JBDTCL010000149.1:0-7255 GCA_039923595.1 Antricoccus sp.
TCATCGGCATATCCCGATTGGTTGGGTCCAACCGGATCGACCCAACTGGTCGGGTCCGCGCAGTTTAGGTCGAGACGACGATCTGACAATGACCGCCGGATCGCTCCACGCGCGTGATGCGGTCACCACCGAAGACCTGCACATGCCGCTACACCGGCTGCGAACGGTCAGCGTCGTCCCGTCGTCCCGTCGCCCCGTCGCCTCGTCGCCCTAACCGCGCCGGTAGCCCGCCGCTTAATCGGCATATCCTGATTGATTGGGCCCAACTGGTCGGGTCCGCGCAGTCCAGGTCGAGACGACGAGGTGACAATGAGCGACGGACCATTAATCGTGCAGTCAGATAAGACGCTGCTACTCGAGGTCGATCACGAACAGGCAACCGAATGCCGACTCACCATCGCAGCATTCGCCGAGCTTGAACGGTCACCAGAGCACGTTCATACCTATCGAATCACGCCGCTAGGGCTTTGGAACGCTCGCGCCGCCGGACATGATGCCGAGCAGGTCGTTGATGCTCTGGTGCGTTACTCACGCTATCCCGTTCCCCAAGCGTTGTTGGTTGATATCGCCGAAACGATGGATCGTTATGGACGGCTGCAGCTTCATAAACACCCCGTTTACGGACTTGTGCTCTCAACTAATGATCGAGCGGTACTCCAAGAGGTGCGCCGAGCTAAGAAAATAGCGCCGATGCTCGGCGCGGCGATCGATGAGGACTCAGTTGTAGTTCACCCATCCGAACGCGGTCGGCTTAAGCAAGCACTCCTGAAGGTGGGCTGGCCCGCCGAGGACTACGCAGGTTACGTCGATGGCGAAGCGCACGAAATTTCACTCGTCGAGGACAACTGGTCCTTGCGCGATTATCAACGCCAGGCGGTCGAGGGCTTTTGGGCCGGTGGCTCCGGTGTCGTGGTGTTGCCCTGCGGTGCGGGCAAAACAATGGTCGGTGCCGCGGCGATGGCTCAGGCCAGCGCGACGACGTTGATTTTGGTGACCAACACGGTCGCGGGCCGGCAGTGGAAACGTGAGCTTATCGAGCGCACATCACTGACCGAAGATGAGATCGGCGAATACTCCGGCGAACGCAAAGAGGTCCGGCCGGTCACCATCGCCACATACCAGATCATGACAACCAGGCGCAAAGGTCAGTACACGCACCTGGACTTATTCGACTCCCGCGATTGGGGCTTGGTCGTTTATGACGAGGTGCATTTACTGCCCGCACCGATATTTCGTCTGACGGCCGATCTGCAATCTCGACGCCGACTCGGGCTGACTGCGACACTAGTGCGCGAAGATGGCCGCGAAGGTGACGTCTTCAGCCTCATCGGCCCCAAGCGTTACGACGCACCGTGGAAGGATATTGAGGCGCAAGGTTACATCGCACCCGCTGTCTGCGCCGAGGTTCGGGTCACGCTCACCGACGCCGAACGAATGGCATATGCCGTTGCTGAGCCAGAAGAGAAATATCGTTTGTGTGCCACTGCCCGGACGAAATTGCCAGTCGTGGCGAAGCTGGTCGAGCGGCATAAGAACGAACCGACGCTGGTGATCGGGGCTTATCTCAATCAACTCGAAGAGGTCTCGGAGTATCTCGGTGGCGTGCCGATCGTCCAAGGAAAGACCACCAACAAAGAGCGTGAGCGATTGTTCGAGGCATTTCGTTCCGGTGAACTGTCGACCCTCGTCGTGAGCAAAGTAGCAAACTTCTCAATCGATCTCCCCGAAGCGTCGGTTGCCATTCAGATAAGCGGCACATTCGGTTCAAGGCAAGAAGAAGCGCAACGGCTTGGTCGAATACTTCGACCTAAAGCGGACGGCAAACAGGCGCATTTTTACTCAATAGTTGCCCGCGACACCATTGATGCCGACTATGCGGCGCATCGACAGCGGTTCCTCGCGGAGCAGGGCTACGCGTACACCATCGTCGACGCGGACGATATCCTCGCCGGTCCCCTACCCCAGATCGGGGTTGACCAGACCAATGCCGACTACGCAGCTGACCTGAGCGCTGAGCTCGATGCCCAGGATGATGACTAATTTCGCGAGCACCGATAGCCAGTTATGGGATCGATGGCGCCAAGTGGCTCCCGATAGCACGGTCGGCCAAGATATCTGGATCGATCTGGTAACGAGGTGGTCCGAACCGCACCGCGCGTACCACAATTTGAACCACCTACTGCAGGTGCTCCAAGTGATCGACGCGCTCACCGATCCTGCCGTTACCACCAGTCTCGCTCTTACTGATGAATCGCTATGGCAGGTGCGCGCAGCGGCCTGGTTCCACGACGTCGTGTACGAGCCGGCAGCTTCGGACAATGAAGCGCGCAGTGCAGACCACGCAGCGCGGCAATTGCTCAGGATCGGTGCTCAGGAAGCCCAGATCGCCACTGTCCGTGCGCTCATCTTCATGACCATTGATCATCACGTCACCGATCTTGATCCGGCAGCGGTCATTTTGCACGACGCAGACCTGTCAATTCTTGGTCAGAGCGCCGCTCAATATCTCGATTACGTCAACGGCGTTCGAGAGGAATATTCCCAAATTGCAGATGAGGCGTTCCGAATCGGCCGCAGCACGATCCTCACTGGTTTTCTCAATCGAGAACAGATCTATCTAGGCTCCGATGCGAACCGGCGTTTTGAAGCGCGGGCGCGGATTAATATCCAGGCTGAATTGGCGATCTATTCCGATGGCGATGAGGTTGGTAATGGTAACGATGATGGCGATGATAACTAGCGCAAATGCTTTGGGCGACGCAAATCTGAGGTCCGCAGCCGCCGAACGATCTCTTTCGAAACAGTCGGTCGGGCACCGCTAGCGACTGCCTGCTCCCACATCTCCGCGACCACGTCGTAATGATCGCCGTCGAATGCCCTGCGTGGAATGCCGATCGTTTGGGCAAAAACGTGCAGTTCGTCAAAGGATTCGTCGCTGATCAAATGCGCCCAAACCCTGCCATGGCCGGGCCATACCGGCCGATCGATATACATCGTCACGACAACGAGTCTAGGTCCGCCAACAGGAGCACCAAATCGTGCCTACATCCGGACCGTACCGCGTGCGTAATACGCACACCGACGCGTGAATGCCGTCGAACAGGTCTCATGTTGGTCAACGTTTGTAGCTTGAGGCGACCCCGGCCTTACCAGAACCGCACAAGTAGAGCAGACTCCATCCGATTACCTCTACCCCTCAACGACGATTGGGAGGCTCGTGCTAAGCATCCAGGACATATCAGTTCGCTACGGCCGATCCGTTCAGGCCCTTCGAGGCGTCAGCTTTGACGTGCCCGATGGCGAGGTGGTCGCTGTACTCGGGAGTAACGGTGCCGGGAAAACGACGCTGTTGCGCGCCGTGTCCGCGACCCTCAAACTGCATCGTGGCTCGCTCACTAGCGGCTCGGTCACTTTCGAAGGCGATCGGATCGACAAGCTTGATCCAGCCAACGTGGTGATTCGCAGGGTCCTGCAAGTGCCCGAAGGACGTCAGATCTTCTCGCGCATGAGCGTCGAGGAGAATTTGCGTGCCGGTGGACTCACCGCAAATCCAAAGAAGCGGGAAGCCGCTCGGGAGCGTATCTATACGCTGTTTCCGCGGCTTAAGGAACGTGCCAAGCAGCCGGGCGGACTTCTCTCCGGCGGCGAGCAGCAAATGCTCGCGATCGGCCGCGCTTTGATGTCTGAGCCCAAGGTCATCCTGATGGATGAGCCATCGCTGGGTTTGGCGCCGCAGATGGTGACCCGGATCGGCAATATCGTCACCGAGATTAATCAAGCCGGTACTTCGGTGCTGCTCGTTGAGCAGAACGCGACAATGGCACTTCGAGTCGCGCACCGCGCGGTCGTTTTGGAGGTCGGCGAACTCGCGCTGCAGGGCACCTCAGAGGAACTACGCAATTCCGAGGATGTGCAACATCTTTATCTCGGTGGACATGCCGAGAGTGATGCCACCGCAGACGACGAGGCAGCTGCCGCGAAATCGATACAACGCCGAACTTTGGGAGTGTGGAACGGATGAGTACCCCTGCCGACATCGTCGCCAGCACTCAGAACGAAACCGCTGAGCCGGTGACTCGCAATCCACCTCCGCCGCTGGTCGTTGATGGCGCCACCGTGCGATTTGGCGGCATCGTCGCATTGGACGATGTGAGCTTCACCGTTCGTCCAGGCACGATCCACGCACTAATCGGACCCAACGGTGCAGGCAAATCGACCTGCTTTAACGCGATCACGGGCGTGTACAAAACAGCCGCGGGCACAATTTCGCTCGGCGACACACTGCTGACCAACACGTCCCCGCACAAGATCGCTGGACTTGGCCTCGGCCGAGCCTTTCAGAATCTTGCACTCTCACCGACCTCCACTGTGTTGGACAACGTGATGCTCGGTCGCCATTGCCTCACTAAGGGCGGATTCGCCGCGTACGGCCTGCGCCTGCCGTGGATCATCAAAGATGAGAAACGTCATCTGGAGCGGGCTGCTGAAATTTGCGACTTTCTCGGTATCGCCCAGTATTTGCACCGGCCAGCAGGCCTGCTTTCGTACGGTGATCAAAAGCGAGTCGACATCGCCCGCGCACTCGCGGTCGAGCCAAAGATTTTGATGCTGGACGAGCCGGCCGCGGGCATGAATGCAAGCGAGACAGCGAAGATCGCGCGGCTGATCCATGACGTGCGCGACGAGCTAAAGATCTCGATCTTGCTGGTGGAACACGATATGAGCTTGGTTATGGGTGTCGCCGACCACGTCACGGTGCTCGATTTCGGCAAAAGAATCGCCGACGATATTCCCAGCGCTGTGCAGAAGGACCCAGCGGTGATTCGTGCATACCTCGGTGCTGCAGACGACGAGGTGGCGGACGAAGAGGAGCTGGCGGGCTCTGCTGCTGTCCCTGTCCCACCAACGCGGTCTAGGCAATCAAAGCGGCCGCTGACGGACACGGGCACCCAACACGATCCTGCTCATGCTGCCGAGGCGCCCCAGCCACGCGTGACCGACGCAGACGCGCCCATCGACGAACCAACCTCGGAGGACTCACAGTGAGCACATTTCTGCAGGTCTTTATTAACGGAGCCGGGAAGGGGGCGGTTTATGCTCTCCTCGCTCTGGGTTTTGTGATCATCTACAAGTCGACCGAGGTGATCAACTTCGCGCACGGTTCGATTGCCATGGCCGGTGGCTATATCGTCTACGTCCTTAAGGACCCCTTCAAGTCCGCGATGGGCTCTGGACTCGGTTGGACACTTGCCGCACTCTGCGGCATTCTCGCCGCCGCGGTGCTGGCGCTGTTGATCGAACGCGTATTAGTTGCTAATGCCCGCTTGGCCAGTATCGACGCCTTAGCCATCCTGACCATCGGCGTCGATACGCTTTTGCTGACTGAGATCACCAGGCGCTTAGGTACCGCCGCCGCGCCATTCCTCGGTGATCCGTACGATGCCAAGCCAATCCATCTCGGTAGCGTCACGCTACCGAAGACGCAGACCGTTGCACTGATCACGGCGTTAATCATCATTGCGATCTTCTTTGCCGCTTTCCGCCTGACCAATTGGGGCGTTTCCATGCGCGCTCAAGCGGAAAACCGTGAAGCCTCAGCGTTGATGGGGATCCGCAGCGCCCGCATCACCGCTGGGGCATGGTTCCTAGGCGGGGCGCTCGCGGGCGTTGCAGTCCTATTTCTGGCGACGCAGGATTTCTCCGGCGCTGGACTATCTCAGGGAACGCACTCCATCGCACTTGCGGCCTTCCCCGCCGCAATTATCGGCGGCCTCACCTCACCGGGAGGCGCCGTCTTAGGCGGTTTCATTGTCGGGCTTGCCGAGGCGTTCTCTGCTCAATACATCGATCTCGACTTTTCCAAAGTGGCGGTCTACCTCGTCATGTTGGTCGTGCTGATCGTGCGCCCGTCGGGCCTATTCGGAAAGGTCGTTCAGCAACGTGTCTAATGATCCAGGCAGTTTTCAAACCGCAACGACTGATTCAAAATCCGCTGGTGACTCAACTGATAGCGCCGAGCTAGCAGTCGGCGACAACGGCCAGGCGCAGGGCTCGTACTCGGTTACTAGGCCTCGCACCCGAGTAGGACGCGTCGTCAAGATCGTGGCGACCATCGCCATGATCGTGGTTCTCTTCCTTGTCCCGATCTACGCCACCGCAGCGTGGATGAGCGTCGCCACGTGGATCATGGTCGGTGGCGTCGGGGCCATGGGCCTGACGATGCTACTTGGCCAAGCTGGTCAGTTGTCTCTCGCGAATACGTTCTTCCTCCTCGTTGGTGGCGTGTCGTACTCGGTATTCGCCGGACCAACTGGTGATCCGACCTATGTCGGATTCGGCTTGACACCGCTGCTCGCGCTCGTCCTCGCGATCATCGTCAGCGGACTCGTAGGCGCGTTATTTGCACCGATCGCAGGGCGGCTCAGCGGTATCTATCTTGGCGTCGCATCGTTATCGCTGGTTTTTCTCGGCTTCTATCTGGGCCGGGTGCTGCCACAACTTGCTGGGTCGACCTCGTCTGGCCGGGCGCCGGTCCAATTCGGCATCGGCAGCTTCACCATCGCGCCGCCGAACCCACCGATCACCTTGATGGGTGTTCCGCTGGGTGCCGACGAGCGCAAGTATTACTTGTTCGTCATCCTGACCGCCATCGCATACGTGCTCGCACGCGGCGCGATCAAGGGTCGCATTGGGCGAGCATGGCGCGCAGTGCGCGATAACGAGGCCGCGGCGACCGTTCTCGGCGTTTCAGTGATGGGCGCGAAGTCAAGTGCGTTTGTGGTGTCCTCCATGTACGCCGGATTGTCCGGCGTCATGACGGTGTGGTGGTACAGCCTGATGAAGCCCGATGAGTCTGAATTCGGTACTTTCGGCGTCACCCAAGCCATCGCGTTCCTGGCGATGGTGGTCATTGGCGGGATGGGTTCGTTGGTCGGTTCGATCCTCGGATCAGCCGTCGTATTCGGTCTGCCACTCATCTTGACCTTGTTAGTAAAGAATGACGGCGTTCAGAGTGGCACCGCGTTCAGTCCGGGCGTCATCACTAACCTGATTTATGGCGCTCTGATTATCTTGATCATCATGTTTGAACCGCGCGGGCTCGCAGGGTTAGGACACCGCATCCTCGCCCTGTTCCGTAGGTAAGAAACTGCACCTCAGGCACCGCCGCGATCAAACTGATCGCGGCGGTGCTCTTTTTCACGCCACAACCCATCAAAATTCAATAACGATCCCATGTCATGTATCGGCTTGGGCA
>JBDTCL010000150.1:0-5440 GCA_039923595.1 Antricoccus sp.
CAGCAAGGTCGTTATCGCGTGACGGTTAACCAACACCACAATCCCCTACAAGTATCGACGAATCAGATATGCCGACTCTGGTCCAGAAAGCTGGTGATCAGAACGGCGGTTCTATGGGCAGTCTAACCCGCAATCTGCAGTGGCATCCGAACGGTGTAGACCACCGAGCACGGTAACTTTATTTCCCCCGACGAAGGGCTAGGCTAAGTGTGCTAAGTCGCGGCCGCACCGCGAGTGCGTGCCAGCAAATTACCGACCATCTTGACCACATCACTGAAATTGATCATTGAGGAGCATCCCACTGTGTCAGAGCGTTCTGTGCCCACCACTATCCTGCCCGAAGGCTGGTCCGCCGTGGACCAACTCGCGATCGATACTGGGCGCGCGCTGGCGATGGATGCGGTGCAAAAGGTAGGCAATGGTCATCCGGGCACCGCAATGAGTCTGTCCCCCGTGGCCTACTACCTATTTCAGACCGCAATGCGGCATGACCCCAACGATGTGAACTGGATCGCTCGCGACCGGTTCGTGCTCTCGTGCGGGCACTCCAGCTTGACGCTATACATTCAATTGTTTTTTAGCGGTTACGGCCTCGAACTAGCAGATCTTGAAGCATTGCGCACCTGGGGCTCACGCACCCCTGGGCATCCGGAGCTCGGGCATACGCGTGGTGTCGAAATTACGACCGGCCCGCTCGGCTCGGGTTTGGCTTCAGCGGTTGGAATGGCCATGGCCGCCCGCCGCGAACGCGGCTTGCTTGACCCTGAGCCCGCCGCCGGCGAGAGCATCTTCGATCACCGCATCTTTGTAATCGCCTCTGATGGCGACTTGCAAGAGGGTGTAAGCAACGAGGCCTGCTCGATCGCAGGCACCCAGCGCCTCAGCGAGCTCATTGTCATCCATGACAGCAACAAGATCTCCATTGAGGATGACACCAATATCGCGTTCACCGAAGATGTGCCGATGCGCTACGAGGCTCTTGGCTGGCACGTGCAGACCGTTGATTGGATCACCGGCGATGGGACCTACCAGGAAAATCTCGTGTCACTCGCCGCGGCAATCGAGAAGGCGAAGGGTGTCACCGATCAACCATCGTTCATAGATTTGCGAACAATTATTGGCTGGCCAGCACCCGATAAAATGGGTACCGGCGATGCTCACGGTTCTGCTCTCGGCGATGACGAGGTCGCAGCCACGAAGCGCGCGCTGGGGATGGATCCGGACCAGAAATTTGAGGTCTCTGAAGCTCTCTTGTCGCATACCCGCGAGGTAGCTCAGCGTGGTCACCAAGACCACGAGGAATGGAATCAGCAGTTTGCGAAGTGGCGCAGCGCCAATCCAAGCGGCGCAAAATTGCTCGACCGCATGCAAAAGCGCGAACTGCCCAGCGGCTGGGATCAGGCACTGCCTACCTTCGACGCCGATCCCAAAGGGATCGCAACTCGGGCAGCCTCCGGAAAAGTGCTCACGGCACTCGCTCCGGTGTTGCCTGAATTGTGGGGTGGATCAGCCGATCTTGCCGGCTCAAACAACACCACGATGGAGGGCGAACCATCATTTCTGCCGGCCGACCGACAGAGCAAAAAGTTTCCCGGCGGCCTATATGGGCGCACCCTGCATTTTGGTATTCGCGAACATGCAATGGGCATGATTCTCAATGGCATTGCACTGCACGGCGGAACGCGCCCCTACGGCGGTACATTCCTCACCTTTTCTGACTACATGCGCGGCGCTGTCCGGCTGGCCGCTTTGCAGCAGTTGCCAGTGACCTACGTCTGGACTCATGATTCCATCGGACTCGGCGAGGACGGCCCGACGCATCAACCGATCGAGCATTTGGCAGCGCTTCGCGCAATGCCCGGGCTCGATGTAATACGGCCCGGAGATGCCAACGAAGTGGCAGCTGCATGGCAAGCAATTTTGAACAACACCGACCGCCCGGCAGCATTGGTGCTTTCGCGCCAAGCAATGCCCACGCTTGATCGCAACGTCGTTGCTTCGGCGAGTGGCGTTGCGCGAGGCGGCTACATACTCAAAGATGCTCCAGAGGGTCAGCCGGAGGTCATCCTGATCGGCACCGGATCGGAATTACACCTGGCAGTGGCGGCAGCCGAGCAGCTATCGACTGAAGGCATCCAGGCGCGCGTCGTGTCGATGCCATGTATCGAGTGGTATCACGCGCAGTCAATGGAATACAGAGACATGGTGCTCCCTGCGCAGATCCGGGCCCGAGTGAGCGTCGAGGCTGGCGTCGCTCAGTCCTGGTATCAGCTCATTGGAGATGCCGGACGGGCTATCTCAATCGAGCACTTTGGAGCGAGCGCTTCAGCCGAGGTTCTCTTTAAGGAATTCGGTTTCACGGTAGCGAAAATCATCGAAGCTGCAAAGGACTCGATTGCGGCGACGAAGTCACCGCCCGCGGTGGGTACCAACCAAATCATTAACTCCCCTGCTTCGACAAACTAGAACTTCGACAAACTAAAGGAGCATCATAATAATGACTCAGAATGTGCGACTGCAGCAGCTTTCCGAGCAGGGCGTGGCGGTGTGGCTTGACGATTTGTCACGCGATCGACTGCAAAGCGGGGGTCTGGCGCAACTGATCGCAGAAAAGTCGGTAGTCGGCGTCACGACGAATCCCAGCATTTTTGAGGCGGCGATCAGCAAATCTGACCTTTACGATTCGCAGACCCGAGATAGTGCCTTGATGGGACTGAGCGTCGATGAGACTGTCCGGAGCATCACCACCCGCGATGTTCGTTCGGCGTGCGATGTATTCACGCCGACTTTTAACGACAGCGATCAAATCGATGGTCGCGTCTCGATTGAGGTCGATCCGCGCTCGGCGAACGACACTGAGAAGACGATCGCTGAGGCGAAACTTCTCTGGTGGATGGTCGATCGTCCGAATCTATTTATCAAAATTCCTGCGACGGTTGCCGGTCTTGATGCCATCACTGAGGTCATCGCACAGGGAATTAGCGTCAACGTGACTCTGATGTTCTCCATTGATCGGTATAAAGCCGTGATGGAAGCATTTATGACCGGACTGGAAACCCGGCTCGCCGCGGGTGATTCAATCGAGTCGATCGCCTCTGTGGCCTCCTTCTTCGTCTCCCGCGTCGACGTCGAGATCGATCAGAGACTGACGGTGATCGGCACCGAAGATGCAGCTGCGCTTCTGGGCAAGGCTGGCGTCGCAAACGCCGTCCTGGCTTACAAAGCGTACGAAGAGGTCGTCGCAAGTGATCGTTGGCGCAAACTTGCCAAAGAAGGCGCAAAGCCGCAGCGACCCTTATGGGCCTCGACTGGAGTGAAGAACCCCGACTATGAAGACACGTTGTATATCAGTGATCTGGTCGCCCCCGGAACGGTCAACACCATCCCCGAGAAAACCATGGACGCGTACGCCGATCATGGCGAACTGGGCACTCCAATCGTTGATGCGTACGCCACCGCAGAAGTAACGATGGCGGAGCTGAAGAAAGTTGGTATCGATTACGACGACGTCGTGCAGGTGCTTGAGGATGAGGGTGTGGCGAAGTTTGAAAAAGCGTGGGCAGAATTACTTGGTTCGGTCGAGGATGAGCTAAATAAGTAATCACCAGTGACAATTCGATACCGCTCGAGCGACGCGGTGAATATCGTCATCGACGAACTTGTGACCGACGAGGTTGCTTCCAGGCTCAACGCGGGTGACCCGACTCTGTGGGGGGCCGACGTCGAATCAGATGCGTCCGTCAAACTCTCATGGCTTAGCCTGCCTGAGACTTCTAGGCCATTGCTCGCCGAGATTGCCGACCTGAAGGCACAGTTGCGCGAGCAAGGTCTCGACCAGATCGTGCTCGTCGACACTGGCAGCGGCGCGCTTGCTGCGGCGGCCTACTGCGCTGCCTCGGATGTTGAGCTTTTAATCCTCGATTCGGCAGAACCGCAGCACGTGGCTAGGGCGCTTGGTAATGACCTCGCACAAACCGTTTTGGTCGTCTCCTCAAAATCTGGCGCCGAGCAATCGAGCGATGCAATTCGCCGGATCTATGAGCAGGCCTTCACTGCCGCGCAAGTTGACTACCGCGACCGCATCGTGGTCGTCACCGATCCAGACTCACCGCTGCACACGCTGGCCATCGAGCGACAGTACCGCAGAGTTTTCTTGGCAGATCCGCACGTCGGTGGCCATTACGCGGCACTGAGTGCATTCGGCCTCGTTCCGGCGGGTCTGGCTGGTGCCGACATTGCCGGAGTACTTGATGATGCCGCAGCGATCTCGCCGGCACTTGCGACCAACGATGCCTCGAATCCGGCAATCGCGCTTGCCGCGGTGTTGTCGGCAGCGTTGCACACGCGCACCGACAAGTTGGTCTTCGCCGATGGCGGAGCGGCAAGTTTCGGCCTCGAGAGGTGGATGAAATGTTTCGTCGCGGAGTCAGCAATCAACTGTGCGACTTGGCTAGTACCGGTGCTCGTCGAGTCTGATGAAGCGATCGGTTATCTGCGTGCTGGTCAGGATGCAATAAAAATCGCCTTCGGCTCTGATCAGATACCCGCTGGCGGCAGTCGCTTCGCCATCGCAGCAGACGGTCCCATCGGCCTGCAAATAATGCTCTGGCAGTACGCGATTGCGATCCTTGGCAGGTTGCAGGACTGCAACCCTTTCGCCCAACCAAACACCGCGCAGGTAGCCGATCGGGTGCACAAAATCCTCGATGGGTCCGGCAATCCGAACCCACCATGCGCCACAGATGCTGGAATCGAAATATTTGCTCCTGGAAGTTGGCTACGCGACGTCACTGATGTGCGCGGTGCGCTTGATGCGCTAGCTGCCTGCGTGCATCCCCACGGTTACGTCGGTGTTGGCGCATTTCTCGATCATGTAAGCGACGTTGCGGCAGTGAGTTTGCGCTCAGCTATCGCAGCCAAAACGGCGGTTCAAACCACCTTTGAGTGGGGCGCTGGCACCGCTTACGCCTCCGAACGTGCGCCGGCAGACGGAGGCGGCGTATTTCTGCAAATTACCGCATCCACTGATCACGATCTGCCCGTTTGCGGGTGCTCATATAGCCTCGCCGATTTGTATCTAGCGCAAGCGAGCGATCATGCCGCTGTCCTCGCCGACAAGGCGCTGCCGGTACTGCGCCTGCATCTGACTGATCGAGCCACTGGGCTAGCCACAATTGTCAAGGCGCTGGATGCACCAGCCTAATGGTATTCGTGACCGGCATGAGTTTCGACGATAAGGACACTGATGAGCGACAAGTCCAATCCAGCTAAAAAGACTCCGAGAAAAAAATCGTTGACAGGGGTGGCGAGGAAAAAAACGCCGACCAAAAAGCTAGCGACGAAACAATCAGCGACGAAGAAAGCGCCAGCCAGAAAACAAACCACAAGCTCGTCGAGGAAGAAATCGTCGGGGAAAAAAAGCAATAGCAAGCAGGCGCCA
>JBDTCL010000151.1:0-5194 GCA_039923595.1 Antricoccus sp.
TGCGCCTTGATGGCCGCCTCCAAAGCTACCGGATCAATCCCCTCATCGTCACTGGGAACCCCGACCGCTCGGGCGCCACTTGCCGCGATCGAGTACAACGCAGCCATATAGGTCGGTTCCTCAACGAGGATGACGTCGCCAGGATTGGTCATCGAGGAAGTGACCAATGCGATCGCCTGTTGGCCGCCGCTGGTGATGAGGATTTCGCTCGGATCGGCGTCGATTCCATCACCGATAAGCCGGCGTGCCGCAGCCTCGCGCATCACCGGTAATCCCCTGGCGGGTGAATATTGAAGCGCTGTCGCAGCGTCATTGGTCAGGACGGCGTCATATGCCGCCCGGATTCCATCGACGTCAAAGAAGACCGGATCCGGTAATCCACCGGCGAAGGTAATTAGCCCCGGTTTGCCCAGTAGTGAGAACAATTCGCGACCTGGATTGGGGCGCGGCGCGAAGATGTCGCTAATGGGGATAGAAAACTGTTGTTGCATGCGCTCATGTTAACTTGCTCGGGCCATCCGTCTGCGCACTACAACCGTTACCGCAATACCCACCAGGACCGCGATAATTAAACCAATCCACGAGAATCGAGAGAGCCACTTCTCAGCGACGACTCCAAGGTAATAGATAAGTGCTGTCGTACCCCCGGCCCACAGGATGCCCCCGGTGGCGTTAGCGAGCAAAAACTTTCGATAGTGCATATGTAGCGAGCCTGCTAGCGGCCCGGACAGGATGCGCAGCAGCGCGATGAATCGGCCAAAAAACACCGCCCAGGCGCCTCGACGATTGAATACCGCGCGCGCCTGCTCCACATGCTCTGGTGCGAAGTGTTTCGGAAACTTACGGCCAGCCCAAGCGAAGATTCGGTCTCCGTATCGGCGGCCAATTGCATACCCGATGCTGTCGCCGATAATTGCACCGGCGGTTGCTGCGACGCCGACCCAAATCGGGTCAATATGATGCTGTGTCGAGGCAAGTAAAGCCGCGCCGACAAGCACGATCTCGCCGGGAAACGGCACACCAAGACTCTCGGCGCCGATCACGCCGCCAACGATCAGATACACCCACAGGGGTGAGATCGCAGCCAGCCATTGGTCGATATTCATGCCGTCCCATTCGCTGATGCCATTTGGTGAAGCGACCGAGCGAGTAGGGCACCGAGATCGCAGGTCCTAGGTTACGCGATCCAGGCTAAGACCGAGCAGTTTTGAAACTGCTCGTTCGAGATCGGCTTGGTTGCCCACGATCGCTGCAATATGCGCATCGGGCCGAATTACCCAAATCTCGTCCGACCTGATTCCCAATGCGGTCGCTAAATGGCCATCGGGATCAATATGGCCAATCGATAGAATCCGCACCGGCCAGTCGTGCAAGGGCTCGATATCCCCCACCGAAATCCCGGTAAGTAGCAAGATTCCGGCGCGCGCGATCATCCGCAGGGTGGTCGCGTCGTGGTCGATCTGCAGCGGCACGTCCGGCACAATCACTCCGGGTGCCGGCGCTTGAACACCGCCCCGAGGAGGCCGAGTCGCGACCGGCCGACCGGCGTCACACGTGGTTAGTGGCGACTGGGAATACCAGAATGGTTCGCTAAGTCGGCCGGAATCAACCTGCGCGCGCGTCTCGGCGGAGCTAACCGAATGCTCGAGAATTGCTCGACGGTGCTGCCACTGCTGCTCGTCCTGCGGCACGAGGAAATCCATCGTCGCGGTAGTCACGTCGAGATTTTCAACCGCGGCGGCATGGCGTTCGTCGTGATAGGTCGACAGGATCGTTGCCGGACTGAAACCACGTAGGACGAAGGCGATCTTCCATGCCGCATTCTCGGCGTCGGCCACACCCGAGTTAAGACCGCGCGCGCCGAACGGAGCGACCAGATGCGCGCAGTCACCCGCCAGCAGCACCCGTCCGACGTGCATGCGATCAACGATTCGGGATTGGAATCGGTATACCGATTTCCAAACGATGTCGTACGGTTGATCGCCAACGATATGTCGAATGCGGGCGTCCAAACCACCGGCGAGTTCGTCTTCCTCTAATGAATATTCAGCGGGGACCTGCCAGTCGATCCGGAATGTGGAGTTAGGGCAGGGGTGGATGAGTACTTGCCGTCCTGGGTTCCATTCTGGATCGAAATAAAACCGTCGCTCTGACTCCCATCCTGGAAGGTCGGTCCGAATATCGCAAATCAGGAATCGATCATCGAAGGACACGCCTTCGAAACTCACATCCAGTGACTTGCGGATAAGGCTGCCCTTCGCGCCCGCGCAGGAAACGACATACGGGGCAGTAATCGTCACCTCCCCCTCGGCGGTGCCGCAGCGTAAGCGGACCTCATCAGCGTCTTGGTCGATGGCGCTCACGTCGTGACCCCACCGGACCTCGATTAACGGCTGAGCGGCGATTTTTTCATCGAGGATCTCTTCTGTGCGGCACTGCGAAATGTTGACAAACGGTGGGAACCGGGAGTTTCCGAGGTCTTGAAGTTCATAATTGAACAACTCATGCTCGCGATAGAACGTACGCACCGTCGTCCATGTCAAACCTTCAGCAGCGATCTGCTCACCCGCGCCCACACTCGACCACACGTCAAGCACATCGCGTTGCTGACAAATCGCCTTGGAGCCGACGAGATCTCGCTCAGTGCGCTGGTCAAGCACCACGACCGGAATACCCCATCGGGCAAGCAGCAAAGCAGTCGTTTGTCCCACTGGACCATTTCCGATTACAACGACCGGTTTGCCGCTATAGTTGAATTCTCCTGGCAAATTCATCATCCATCCTTCGTTAAGTCGAGGATCTAGTTCTGTAGCTGATTCCAGACTTCGAGGTCACGCTCAGCGGTCCAGATGACTGGCCGCTCGATTCCCGAAAGTTCATCCCACACCCGTGAGACATCGAATGGCAGGCAGTGCTCAAAGATCGGCCACCGACCATATTGCTCACCCAAAGCGCCATGCGTTGCGGTGAATGCCTCTTTGAGAGTGCCGCCTCGCTGCTGCACGGCACCGACCTCAGCGATCATTACCTCAAGGAATCGTCTGGTCTGGCTCACAGCCGCGTCGACTTCTGCGCGACCACGGGCAATAGCTCCGCGTCCGCCAATCAACGCTTCAGCGCCAAAGGCGCCAACGCTGTCTAAGGTCCCAGTTGACCAATCGCGATGGAATGCATCACCGGTATAAAGCGCGGCCTGCGACTCGACCAGATCGCCCGCGAAGAGGATCTTGTGCTTGGGTATCCACGCGATAATGTCACCTTCGGTATGACCACGACCGCAATACTTCAGTACCACCTCGCCTCGGTCTCCGCCGAGTTCGATCACATACTCATCAGCGAATGTTTCAGTGGGATGCGTCAAACCGGGGATTGAATCAGGCTCTTTGAAAAGCCGCGGCATGCGGCCGAACTCAGACTCCCAGTCCTGCTGACCACGTTCTTCAATCAGCATCTTGGTGTTGTCATGGGCGACGATGGATTCAGCATCAAACGCACTTGCGCCAAGCACCCGCACAGCGTGATAGTGCGACAGCACGAGGTGCTTCACCGGTTTATCTGTGTGCTCCCGCAGCCTCGTGAGCCAGGCGCGCGCGGCAACCGGGGTGGCAAGGGCTTCAAAACAGACCACGAAATCCTCGCCCTCGATAGCGCCGACGTTGGGATCGCCTTCCGCGGTAAGGGCGTAGACCCCGTCCGCTAACACCTCAAGGGTCTGTTCCTTTTCGCCGAGATCTGCTGATGATGCGAACGACTTGACCACAGAACTACTCCGTTCTAATATCGAATTCGTTAATCGAATTAAGAACAGATTACGACAAGGAGGCACTAATGGCAACAGAGCCCAGACCACACTCGCAAACTCTGGACCGGGGATTACGGATTCTGGAAATACTTGCAGATAGTGCCACAGTGATGAGTATCGACGAAATTTCGCTCAAGCTCGGAATGCATCGTTCTATCGTTTATCGCATGGTGCGGACGTTTGAAGATCACCGCTTAGTCAATAGAACTGCAGATGGCGGCTGCGCACTGGGAATCGGCATGCTGACACTCGCGCAGACAGTGTCGAGTGATCTCACCGCGGCGGTGACGCCGGAACTTGCCGCCACGGCGGACGAACTTGCGATGACCTGCTTCTTCGTGGTTCCCGATGCTGATGAGTGCGTCACGCTCACCGCCGTCGAGCCACGGCACAACGCCGGATCCTTGGTGGCACAGCGACCTGGTACTCGCCATCCCATCGCTCTCGGCGCCCCAGGGCTGGCGCTGATGATGCCGCGGCCAGCGCACGCTGATGATCGGCTCGATTTGACCATAGCCCGCACGCAGGGCTATTCGTGCTCAACCGACGAAGTGCTCGCGGGCCTGTCATCTGTCGCCGTCCCCGTGCGAAAAATAGGGGCTGTAGCGGCGGTTTACCTTGTTGGAGATCGCGAGCGAATCGCCGCCCGCCTCAAGCAAGCGGCTGGGGCAATCGCTCGCGAGCTACCATAATTGCGATCCTGCTAGCGGGACCGAGTTGCGCAGAAACTAGCTTCCAGAAACGGCCTCAGCAAGTTTCGCCAATGTGGCTTCCATTTCGTCCTTGCTCACGAGCGGGAAACTGATCCGCCCAAGAATCGCTTTATCTGTGACCTTGCTCCAGTCATAGGTCTCCCGAACGAGAGTCGATTCGGGCCCTTGTGCCTCTAATTCCCACAACCATTCCCAGCCCATTGGCTCACGTCCGGGCCCAGTTGTTTGCCATGCGAGTAGCTTGTTTTCGTCATAACCGGTGACGTGGTTGTCAGTCTTGTAATCGCCGCCCATGTGCTCGGCATACATATTCATGGTGAAGACCTGACCGGTGGCGGTAATCCGATCGGACTTCTCGTCCGAGCGCACCGTGTCCGAGCCATCGAGTTGGTGATGTCGCTCGGGATTGGAAAGAACGGCAAAAATTTCTTTGGCCGATGCATCGATCGTGCGTTCAACACTAATTTTCATATCGATATCTGTCATATCAGGAGTCTATGCGTCAAGGTTTCTATGCGTCGATGATGCGGTCTTGCTGCAGGAGCTCTTTGGCGGCGTACTTGCCAATTTGGCGAGTGGACCAACCGTCCCCTGCCGCACCGACAGCGCCGCCGAGCACCGGTACCCGCCGGCCCACGATGCCTACGGTGCGCTTGCCAGCTGCGCGCGCCATGAGTTC
>JBDTCL010000152.1:0-3820 GCA_039923595.1 Antricoccus sp.
TAAAGCCGCCGGTACGATTTGGCTTTAGTTCGACTCCGGCAAACCCGTCGGTGACCTCAGTGGTCACTACTGTGGTCGATCAAGCGCAGAATTAGACCAGCAACGGCACAGATCGGCACAATGCTGATTCAATCGATGCCCGCTAGGCACGCAGAGTGACCGGACTATCTTCGACTGCGTCTCGATGTTCAGTGGTGATTAGTTCAGTACGCACGAAATCTAGCAAGATTTCGCGCATCCGTTCGACGGGTTGATCTGCTCGCCCGGTAGCGAATTGGATCCCGAGACCGTCAACTAAAGCTGTTAAGCGCAGCGCGGTCCGTCCGTTGCTGTCCTGTTCGAAGACGCCCCGTTTGCGACCGTATTCGATCGCCTCGACGATCGTCGCTGACCAGCTGTCATAAGCGGCCGCGTGCACCTCTCTGAGGCGCGAATTAAGGGGCGCCTGCGCGCATACCTGCAACCATATTGACCATTCGAGTACTAGCGCGGCGGAATTGGGTAATTGCAGTTCGAGGAGTCGAAGCAATCGTTCGTACGGATCGTTGATCGATTTCACATCGGCCGACAGTCGGTCATGTGATTGCTGCAGCGATTCGCGCAGCGCCTCTTCAAGCAAATTTTGACGAGTTTTGAAGTGATAGTGCACAGATGCCGTGCTCACGCCACACTTATCGGCAACATCAGCTATGCGCACCGCTTGAAGGCCACGCTGGGCGATCAGCTGCCAAGCTGCCTCGATGATCCGTGCTCGGGTGTCCCTGCGCCGACCGGTCGGAATGCTGCGCTTTGATGTGGCGGTTGTCGCGGTTGCGGTTGACGTCGGTGCCGCCGGGTTACCGGTGACCAACCAGTCCAGCGGGATGTCGAGGTAGTCCGCGATCTGTTTTAGTTCGAAGAAATCGAAACGACGAACTCCCGATAGCGACTTGGACAACTTTGTCGGATCGAGGCCTATGGCATTCGAAAGTCGCTGCTGGCTCTTGTTTTGCTCAGCGAGGCCAGCCCGAATTCGGCCAGCCACCCCCGCGACGTCCTGCACTGAAGAAGCATAACCATTTGGTTGCGAAACTCGCAATACCCGCATGTAGTGCGGTACGGTCGGCGAGCAGTCATGAGTGGTGAAGCCCCTGTTTGGGCGGGGCGATGAGCGTGCAATTTCGCCAACGTGAGGGTAACTAACGCGCTCTAGCACCATCTTCCCGCAGGCATTTGCGTGGTTCTGATAAGAATCCAGCGCCTGCTTGAGAGTCAGATCGAGTCAGTCCTCGCGGCTGCGGCACTGAAGCGCAGCGCATTTTGCTGACTGAGCCGTCAAAGCGCACGACCCAATCGCAACACCATGCAGTTGGCAACAAACTGGAGGAGCCGTCGTGAAAAAGAAAGCCAACCCCAGCTGGCGAAAGCGTCGTGCTGCCGGAACTTTGGCAGCTGCGCTCGCGGTTATTTTGGTCCTGGCCGGCTGCTCGTCGTCCTCTTCGAGCTCCACGGACTCCGGCGCCTCGGGCCCGCCAAAAAAAGGCGGGTCGCTCAGTGTCGGCGTCGTCGGTGGATCGGCGAAGGACTCGCTGGATGCGCACAAGGCGGTAACGCATCCGGATGAGGCGCGAGTGATTCAGCTCTACGACACCCTTCTTTTTCAAAACGCAGACTTCAAGTTCGATCCTGGACTTGCCACCAGTGTCACCTCGGATAAAACGGGAAAAGTTTGGACGATCAAGCTGCGTGACGGGATCAAGTTCAGCGATGGCCGGCCAATAACTGTCGAGGATGTCATCGCGACATTCAAACGGATCAGTGATCCGGCTAACCCAACAAACGCCACCAGCGGCCTGGCCGCACTGGAGCGCGATGGTTTTGTCAAAGTCGATGACCGCACGGTCGAGTTTCATTTCTCGCAGCCCGTGATCAACCTCCAGGAGCAACTCGCCGCGTACTCGACCGGAGTTGTGCCCGCTGATTACAACCCTGCGAAGCCGATCGGCGCCGGGCCATTCATGCTCAAGAGTTTCACCCCCGGCCAACAAAGCGTATTCGTACGTAACCCCAACTACTGGCGCGACGGACAGCCCTATCTGGACTCCGTGACGATTATTGACTTTCCTGACGACACCGCTCGGGTAAACGCACTATTGAGCGGCCAAGTCGACGCAATCGATCAACTGCCGCTCGGCCAGGTCCAGGTTGCATCATCGACACCCGGGATCAAGATTCTGGAAAGCAAGACCTACGGAATCATCCCGTTCACCATGCGGGTGGACCAACCACCGTTCAACGACGTACGCGTCCGCCAAGCGTTCCGGCTGATCGTCGACCGCAAGCAGATGGTGCAGCAGGTCTTGGCGGGGCACGGTGAAGTCGGCAACGACATGTACTCGCGCTTCGATCCGTGTTACCCGAAAGACATTCCACAGCGCACTCAGGACATCGCCAAAGCAAAGCAGCTACTTAAAGACGCGGGCCAATCGAATCTGACCGTAGATTTGGTCACCTCACCGGTGGCTGCTGGACTTGTCGAGGCGGCACAAGTTTTCGCCCAACAGGCGAAGGCCGCCGGAGTCACGGTCAATGTGAAGAAAGTCGATCCGGGCGAATTTTATGGCGATCAGTATCTAAGCTGGACATTCGCGCAGGACTTCTTCTTTACCCACAGCTGGCTTGGTCAGGCGCTCGCCGGCTCAACTAAGAATGCGCCGTACAACGAGACTCATTGGGCCGATGCGGAATGGGATTCGATAGTCCAAACTGCTCTGCAGACCACGGACGACAGCACGCGATGCGGGCTGATTAAGCAGGCGGCGCAGATTGAGTACGACCGAGGCGGATACATCATCTGGGGATTCCCCAATTCGCTGGATGCTTATAAGTCAAAGGTGGTCGGGTTCGTGCCAGATAAGAGTGGTATTCCGCTGACAAGCTACCGGTTCCGAACGGCCTGGTTAAACGGTTAGGTCGAATTAATGGCCCGGCTGATCCTCAAGCGGCTGCTCGGTGGACTGCTCATCCTCTGGGTGATCTCAATCGTCGTCTTCGTGGCGACCCAGACCCTGCCTGGTGACGCGGCCCAAGCAATCCTTGGTCGTGAGTCCACACCAGCACGGTTAGCCGCGTTACGCAACCAGCTCAATCTGAACGGGTCACCGGTGAGCCAGTACTTCCACTGGTTCACGGGTGTTATCCGGTTAGATTTCGGGACCTCGCTCGCCAACGGCCGTCCGGTAACTACCGTGATCGGCCCACTTCTGGCCAATTCGCTGGTCCTGATGGCGATTGCGGCGTTGATCAGTACGCCGATCGCGTTGTGGCTGGGCTCTTGGAGTGCCATGCGCCGGGACAAACCCGTCGATCACATCACTGGAGCAGCCACGCTGGTTTTTGCTGCCGTGCCAGAGTTCGTGACCGGCATGATTCTGATCATTCTTCTCGCTACGGCCCTACTCAAAGTGCTGCCCGCGGTCTATGTCGGGACCGGCCCCGCGTGGAATCACCCGTTACAGCTGGTCCTGCCCGTGGCCGCCCTCGTACTGTCGGTCGGGCCTTACATCATCCGTTCGATGCGCGCGACCATGCTTGAGGTGCTTGAGAGCCAGTACGTTCAGCAGGCACGATTGAAAGGTCTGCCTGAGCGGAAGGTCATTCTGCGCCATGCCGTGCCCAATGCGGTCGGTCCTGTGGTGCAGGTAATCGCCCTGCAGTTGGCCTACCTTATGGGCGGTGTTGTAGTGATCGAGTACCTGTTTCGCTATCCCGGAATCGGCTCGGAGTTGATCGACTCAGTTCGCAACCGTGATTTGCCGATCATCCAGGCGCTGACCCTGAT
>JBDTCL010000153.1:0-3444 GCA_039923595.1 Antricoccus sp.
GAGATCGCTTTGCTCACCCCCGGAGTCACCTGCATCGTGTGCGCAATCTGTCGCGGCGAACCGTTCAGGACGCCCTTGCGTTGCAGTCGCTTGATGCCATCGGGCCCAACCATGCATGCAGCCACCGCGTCGCGGACGCGTTGATCGCTCAGGTCATATCCGCGAAGGTGGGCGATTGCTGCGACCAGATGGCACTGTACGACCGCTAGCCCGCTCACATTCGCTGGAATCAGCACGGCCGCGGAAACTAAACCGCCAAGATTGGTCAAGAAGCCTTGACCTGCAGCGAGTTTTACGTGACTACTGATCAAAGCGTTGATCGCCTCGTCGACATCACCGTGCCAAAGGTCGAATTGCTTTTCCGCCGATTTGATGGCGCCCGGGAGCGGTCCCACACCATCCATTGCTCGATTGAACGCCTCGGTAACTAGACCTGACGCATACTGCGGAAACTTGCTATGGCGGATCAGACCTCCGGCCATATCGGCGATACCCATACGAAACTCCAATTGATCGAGATTGCACACGCACCGCTGTCTGATGCCGCATACCGAGCATAGTCAGTCGGGTGCGACTTCGTCTGGCTTGATCGCACGCTTGAGGATTTTGCCTGTTGGTCCCTTTGGGAGTTCATCGACAATGCGGTAGCGTCGTGGCACTTTATATGCCGAAAGTCGTTCCTTTATCCAAGCGGTCATGGCGTCGGCGTCGAAGCTCTGCGGCTGCTCTAGTGCCAGCACGGCAAGAATCTCCTCGCCGAAGTGTTCATCCGGCACGCCGATGACAGCCACTTCGCGAACGTCTGGATGCTCGTATAGCACCTCTTCAACCTCACGCGGATAGACGTTGTAACCGCCACGAATAATCAATTCCTTGAGTCGATCGACAATCCGCAGATCACCGTCCTGGTCAACAGAGCCGAGATCTCCGGTATGAAACCAACCGTCCCGCAAATCTTTGGCCGTCGCCTCTGGCTTATTCCAGTAACCACTCATCACCATCGGCCCGCGAAGCAATATCTCGCCGACCTCGCCAGTTGGCAGCTCGTTGCCGTCAGTTCCGACGATCTTGATCCCGCTTCCGGGCAGCGCCATTCCGACATAACCAATCTTCGGTGGTCTGGACAAGTCGGTACAGGTTCCGCCCCCGGTCGTCTCGCTCAATCCGTAGCCTTCGAGAATGAGGGCGCCGAAGCGCTCCTTGAAGCCGCGGATGATTTCCGCTGGAAGCGAGGCGCCACCAGAGACAGCAAGCCGCAGTGCCGGAATATCGGCGGCCGTCATTGAACCGTTGGCGCGCATCATGGCGTTCCACATCGTCGGCACGCCCGCAAGTACCGTCAACTGCTCGTCGCGGACGGCCTCCAATAATGAGATTGGATCGAACTTCGGCAGCAGGTAATACATCCCGCCAGCGCGAAAAACGGTATTCATGATTGAGCCCTGACCGAATACGTGAAATAGCGGCAGCGCAGTGCCGAATCGATCCTCCGGCGTCACCTTCAAAGCGCTCGAGTACGACTCCCCTACTGCTACCAAGTTCGCGTGCGTGAGCATCGCTCCTTTTGGCCGGCCGGTCGTACCTGAGGTATAGATCAGCACCGCGGTATCAGTTGCAGCCACATTCGAGACTGCCGTCTCATCGATCGACGTCGCCGAGGGTTCGATTGGCTCAATAATCCGTAACCGAATCTGGTGACTGTTTGCGACCTCCACGGCGGCCTTTGCAGACTCGTGCCATGCAAGAATTTCAGTACAGCCAGCATCGGCCACGAAATAACTCAGCTCCGGGATAGTCGACATCGTATTGACAGTGACGGCGATAGCACCTATACCGAGGATCGCGAAGTAAGCGACCGGAAACTCCGGCACCGTCGGACATACCAACAGCACTCGATCGCCTCGCTGAACGCCATCTTGAACCAAGCGGGTGCGAAATTGCGCTGCCTGAGATCGAAGCTGTTCGTAGGTCAGCTGTTTGGACGGGCTTCCGACCGCAGGGCGGTCCGGCGCAGTTTTGGCATGGTGATCGATGACCTCCAGGGACGTCTGTGGTGAGTACATCAAGCAAAGTACCGCTGCGGATTTGTCACCATCATTTGTTGAATCTGATCATCGGAAACACCCGCTTCACGAAGGGCGGGCAAGACATCGTTAGGGATATGCAACAGATGCCAGTTCGGCATGAACTGCGCAGCGGCGGCCTGTGCTTCGTCGCCTGGAAAATAGTCGAGGTAACACGATACGTCGTGCGCGAGCACGATCCGGTCGGCATAGCCGTCTTTACACAGCGCCGCGATCGTGCTGACCCGCTCGGCGGTCGTACAGTACAAGTCCAGACCAAACCGATCGCAACCAATGATCGCACCGGAATCGCCGATGAACTTCAGATAGTCCACATTCGTGGAGTCTCCCGCGTGACCGATCACTACCTTGGTCAGATCGACACCCAGCTTTTTGAAATGCTCGATCGCGAGGCGTCCGGTCTCATGCTCTGAATTGGTGTGGACGGTGATCGGAGCACCCGTTTCTTTGTGCGTCTCGGCGACCGCCGTCGCGATCCGCTCCACACCTGGCACCAGACCCGCTTCTTCGATTACGCACTTCAGAAACGCCGCCTTTACTCCGGTGTCGGCGATACCTTCTTTAATGTCTCGCACGAACAGTTCGATCATCGGGTCAGGTCCGTCAAATATCGTTCCAGGACCGCGGAACTCGAAAAAATGCGGCAGATCGTGGAATGTGTATAGGCCAGTAGCGGCAATGATATTGATATCGACGGCGGCGTTCACTTCCTGGATCCACGGAATGTATCGACCGAGTCCCACGACAGTCGGGTCAACGATCGTATCGATACCGGCCGCTTTTGCGGCGGTCAATTTTGCGATCGCGTCGGCGATCCGTTTCTTTTTGTCCCAATGGTCGGGGTAATTCTGTAAAATGTCGGCATTGACGATGAATACATGCTCATGCATTAGCACGTGGCCAAGATCACCGATCTGCATCGGACCGCGGACTGACTCAATATTGGTTGGCATCATTGGCTCCCAAATCACGACGATGGTGTCCATGCAGACTATGCGCGCATTTCTCACCATGACCAGCGACCCTGCTGCTTGCAGATGAGCACGCAGATACCCCCCGATAGTGCCCTGGCGGTTGCCCATGAGCAGGCCTTAGAGTGCGCAGAGAACTCGTCACGTATTTTTGATCCTTACCTCGTATCACCTCGGTACCCGAAAGCAGGCCGGATGTACGCAGCACGCCATGCCCAGAAGACACCAGAGAAGCCAGCGATCATCATGGCCAGCACCGGTGAGGTGCTGACCTATGGTCAATACGAGGCGCGGAGCAACCAAATAGCGCACGCCTACGTTGAGCTAGGTCTGAAACAATTCGATCGAATCGCGCTGATCTTCCCCAACACCTTGGAATATTCGACCTG
>JBDTCL010000154.1:0-4694 GCA_039923595.1 Antricoccus sp.
CCGCGGTCATGCTTGGTGTCGCGCTGCGGCTGTCGGCGATCGCTGGCACCGTGATGATGCTGCTGATGTGGGTTGCGGAATGGCCACTGGCAATCACGAACTCTGCCGGTAAACCCAGCGGATCGACTAACCCGATCATCGACTACCACATCATCTACGCCCTCGCGCTGATCGTGGTCGCGGCCACCGCGGCAGGTCGGACCTGGGGCTTTGGACGCACCTGGGAGAAACTCTCCATCGTCGCGCGAAACCACTGGTTGATCTAACCGTCCGTCCGTCGTCGCTGCACATGTATTCAACCGATGTCGCGGAAGGCGCAGTCTAGGAAGCTCCACCAGATAAGTAAGGATCCGCAGATGAATCCAACAACGAATTCAGGCTTGGTAGTAGTGGGGGTCGACGGTTCAGACAACTTCACCCAGGCGTTGCGTTGGGCTGCTGAATACGCGCGAATGACCCCGCCCACGCGGTCCCCGCGGCGGCGAAGTCCACCCGCCTGCTCGTCGTCGGCGCCCGGGGACACGGTGGATTCGTTGGGATGCTGCTGGGCTCGGTAAGCCAACAATGCACCCAGCACGCCCCGTGCCCAGTAGTCGTGGTGCCAGCTGAACAGCCCGCGCGATGATGCGCAGGGCGGACGCTCAGCCAGACGAAATCGACAACGGACAGCTTGGAAATGTTTCACGCGATGACCGATATTCAGTCCAGCATTACTAGCACCAAAGGAAGATGTCATGAAGGCACTCGTGTATCACGGTCCCGAAACCAAAAGTTGGGATGACGTTCCTGACCCACGGATCATCGACGATACCGACGCGATCGTCGGTATCGACACGACCACGATCTGCGGCAGCGATCTGCACATTCTCCGCGGCGACGTGCCGGACGTTAAAGCTGGCCGGGTCCTCGGTCACGAGGCGGTCGGCATCGTTGAGGCCATCGGTTCGGCCGTCACGACGTTGACGCCCGGCGATCGCGTTCTGGTTTCCTGCATCTCTGCATGCGGTCGTTGTCGCTATTGCCGCGAGGCCCGTTATGGGCAGTGCCTCGGTGGCGGCGGTTGGATCCTCGGTAACACCATTGATGGGACTCAGGCCGACTACGTGCGGACCCCGTTCGCCGACACCTCGCTGTACCCGCTGCCAGCGGATGTGGAGGATGAGGCCGCCCTCATGCTTGCCGACATCCTGCCCACGGCTTACGAGGTCGGAGTGATCAATGGCGCCATCAAACCTGGTGACACGGTCGTTGTGGTCGGCGCCGGACCTGTCGGGTTGTCCACGATCCTTACCGCGCGCCTGTACAGTCCCGGCCACCTCATCGCAGTTGACCTCGCCGATGCGCGGTTGGAGGCGGCGAAGCGGTTCGGTGCGGACGTGACGATCAACGCGTCGCGCGAAGACCCGGCCGAGCGCATCAACATCCTGACCGGCGACTTGGGCGCGGACGTCACGATCGAGGCTGTCGGAACGCCTGCCACGTTCGAGATGTGCGCGCGGCTGGTACGACCGGGTGGCCACGTAGCCAACATCGGCGTACATGGAGCGCCTGCGACCCTACATCTCGAAGACCTCTGGACTCGCGACGTCACTATTACCACCGGATTGGTCGACACTTGGTCAACACCGACGCTTCTGAAGCTGGTGCACTCGGGTCAACTCGCTCCCGCCGCCTTTGTCACCCACAGATTCGAGTTCGGTCAATTCCTGGAGGCCTATGACACCTTCGCCCACGCTAGCGACACCGGCGCGCTCAAGGTCGTACTCCACAAGTAACGCAACTCGTCGCGAGGCGACAACACGATGGCCCGCGACGAGACGGGCAAGGATGGCACTCTGCATCTGAACTCGGACTTGCTACAACCGATGTGCCTTGCCCTGCGAAGCAACGCGAAATCGGTAAAAGGGTCGGGCTAGTGATGGCCTTCCGCAAAATCAACGCGCCTGACACCCTCGCGGCACTCGGGCACAATTCGCAGGACCTCAACGTGAAAATCAGCGTAATTAGCTTCGAAAATCCTCACCCATCATCGCAACCCGCAACCTGGTTGCAGAAGTTCTGTCCACCGCGCCGATCGAATGTGCACTCCGGCGAGATTGCGAGGAGTGATCGGCTGGAATTACTGCGCCGTGCGAGTCGTTACATACTCAGTGGGGTATAAGCCCATTGAGGTATAGAACGATCGCGACGGCGTTCTGATCCGCTTCGATTTCCGACCCACCGTCGCACGAATGAGGAATCCCATGAGCTACGCACTCAGCGCAACCGTTAACCAACCATTCGCGGTGACTGTCCAGGCCACCCGCGACGCACTAGCCGACCAAGGCTTTGGCATCCTGACTGAGATCGACCTGACCGCTACGCTCAAGGCCAAAATTGGCGCAGACATTGCACCCCAGGTGATCCTGGGCGCCTGCCGACCGCCGCTGGCATACGCTGCCGTTCAGGCAGAGCCCTCGATCGGAGTGCTTCTACCCTGTAATGTGGTCGTCCGCGCGGTCGATAAACAACGGACCGTCGTCGAGGCGATGGACCCACTAATTATGGTGACCCTGACCGGCAACGAAAACCTAAGCGATGTTGCCGCCGACGCCCGCGACAGGCTGAGCCGAGCATTCGCCTTACTAACTAGCACACCCACCGGCTGATCGCATCCCACGCCGACAGCACCCTCGGTCGCCGCGCCTGATCTCTGATGTTCCGGCCGTACCGCGCGGTAGGCTTACCTGAGCCAGATCGTCGGCGCGGGGGTTGATCGCGCAAGGCACACTTGAGAATCTATTGACGCGCTTAGTCGTACACTTAGCCGCCGGATTCTGTACCTCTACGGCCCTGCCCACTCACCCTCGGCAGGCTCCAAGAATTGGTACCTGCACACGTTGTGTAGGTCGGCGCAAAGCCAGTTATCACGATGGCCGACCGGTGTCATTGCGTGGACGGGTCGGCTGAGCAACCCCAACATTCCGTGGGAGGTCGCGCAACACCGCATCACCACCGCGGACTCTGCGATACGGGCTATTGATGCAGGTGCAGTCGAGCCAGACTCGCAGTACCGATCTGCCTTCCGGCAAGGCGCCATCCTCGTGCCCGCTACTTGTTATTCGTAACGGAGCAAGCCGCAGCTAATCCTCTCGGTGCCGGCGCTTTATCGAAATTTGTCGAAACAGCACTCTCGAGCCAAGGAAAGTACCTTGCAAGAATGCACCGTCTTTTAATCGGCAGTCGCAATGTCGACGCGACGTCCAAGAAGCGTAATTTGGCTCGACCTGGGCGACATCATTTAGCTGCGATCCACTCTGGGTGGCGCGTCGACGGGTGACTCGGTGAGCGCTAGCCGCAGAGGATTCGTCTAGTGGGGTCGCTATGACGGTAACGAATAGCAGAATGCGCGCAGATCCTCTGCGGTCGCGTCGTTCACCTCGGGCGCGTTCACCGGCGCGAGCAGGATGTCGCCGGCATGCGTCGTTCCGGGCGTGATCCGTCCCCGCGCCTTGACGCCAGCGGCCCAGAGCTTCTGGAGGAAGTGCAGCCCTTCGTCGCGGAGCGGATCGAGTTCGTTGACCGAGATGACCGTCGGTGGAAAGCCGGTCAGATCCTCAGTCGATGCGTGCAGTGGCCAGCAGGTTGGCTCGGTCGCGTGCTTTGCGCCCGGGTCATATGCGGCCACAAGCAGAGCATTCGTGTCGTTACGCAGGAAGTAACCGTTGTTCTCGTATAAGGACGTGAGCTCGGCCGGCGGATCAGCGTACCCGCCCGAGATATAAGGGCACTCGGCGTAAACGCCAGCGATTCGCTGAACCCAGCCCTCCCGGTTCGCGGTCAATGTGGTCGCTAGCGAGAGATTGCCACCACCGGATTCCCCGGACACGATGACCTGACCGATACCCAACTCATCGACATGATCGAGCACGTAGTGCAGCCCCGCGACACAGTCAGTCAATCCAGCCGGATATGGATAGGGCCCCAGCTTCCCCGCGCCGTTGCGATATTCGACACCGATGACAACCAGGCCCGTAGCCGCCATGCGGTCACGCCACCACACGTACTCCGGGTTCGCCGCACTGAGGAGCACCATGCCACCACCGTGAATGTGGTAAACGCACGGGAGCGAGCCGGTTGCATCGGTCGGCCGGTGGATATAGAGGGTGATCTCGTTGTCGTCTCCGCCGGGCACCGTCAGCGTCTCGTGAGCGATGCCCTCGACTGCGGGCACGCCCTGGAACATTGCAGCAAACAACCCCCCGAATCCCGCCTCCGCAGCGTCGGCGTACGCGAGGATCTCGGCGATCGGCGCGTCGGGCCCGATCGGCGGGGGCTCCCCGTTGTTGTCCAGGCCGAACGCGGCGAGCGTCGCAAGCAACCTTGGATCCATGCGAGGGTCAGTGGCTAGGGTGCGCTCCCGGTCACCGAGGCGTCCTGGCAATTCTGCGGTGGTCATCAGATTCCCCCACGGGTGTGATGCAGTTTACAGTTGGCGCAATTACATCACGGCATATGCAGGCGAACAAGGACTCGATCTTGCCCGAGCCGAGTGTCTATCGCCTTGTCGTGCCGCGCACCTCGATCCCATCAGCTCCCGCCCGTTGCGCTGGCTGAGCGGTGCCCTGATCAATTGTCGGTCGGCCTTTGCGACGATGGTCGCCCGGACCACCAGCGCAGAGGCGAAGTGCTCGGCATTGTAGGCACGGAGTCCG
>JBDTCL010000155.1:0-2849 GCA_039923595.1 Antricoccus sp.
GCACCGTCGTCGGGCGCGGACTGATCAGGCGGATCGATCCGGCCGATGTACGCCGGGAGTTCGCCGCGCAACTCGAGCGCGTCATCAGAATCGGCGTGCCGGTGACGCACCTGGACACTCATCAGCACGTGCACCTGTGGCCGTCAATCGGCAAGGTCGTCGCGCAGCTTGCCGTATCACGGGGGATCCCGGCGGTACGGGTGCCGCGCAGTCGGCGTAAGCATCCGATCCGGATCGGCGTCAACCTGCTGTCGGCTCAGCTTCGGCGCCAGGTGGCACGAGCGGGGTTGCGCACCACGGGTGACTACGCCGGGTTGGACGAGGCAGGCTCGTTCTTCGGCGCTACGTTCATCCAGACACTGCAAAACTTGGCCGACGTACCCGATGCCGTTTTGGCGGTCGAGATCAACGCGCATCCGGGCGAGGTCGATGACGAGCTCCATCGATTCGACTGGGGCTACCACTGGGCAGAGGAACTGGGCCAACTCACCGACCCGGATACCCGCGCGCTCATCGAACGACTGGGATTTCGTACGGCACCATTCCCGGCGCTGAGCACACCACTGACCTGAACCGGCAACGACCGAAACGGATCTATAGCATGAATCCACTTGCTCGCAGACCAAATGCGATCGGACGTCAAGCACTATCGCTCTACGACGGCGCACCACGCACCGAGCGAGTGCACGTGGGCGTGCGGTGGTGGAGTGCACCATTCCGGCAGATCGAAGCCGCGTTGCCGAAGACCGGCCGGATCCTTGAGATCGGCTGCGGCCACGGCCTCTTCTGCGCGTACGCAGCCCTCTCTTGCGAGGGTCGGCAGTTGCATGGGACCGATATTGACGCAGCCAAGATCAGCCATGCGCAGCGGGCCGCGCAGGCATTGCCCGGGCGACTGTCATTCGCGGTCGCGCAATCCGGGCAGATCCCACCAGGACCGTGGGACGCTATCGTCATCATCGACGTGCTTTACCTGCTCACCGCCGACGAACAGCATCGCCTACTCGCCGACGCCCTCAAGCAGCTGCGGCCCGGCGGGAGGCTACTAGTCAAAGAGATGGCGACCAAACCCGTGTGGAAGGTTCGGTGGAACCAGTTCCAGGAAACACTTGCGGTCAAGGTGCTCCGGATCACCGAAGGCCGCGAACTGACGTTCGTACCATCAGAGGAGCTCGCCAGCGGGCTAGTTCAGCTTGGTGCGGACACGAAACTGAAACGACTGGACAAAGGCCGCATGCATGCACATCAACTGCTGATCGCTCAGTTAAAGCCGCAGGATAGCTCGACGGCACCGTCGAGTTATCCGGAGTCTGCGTAATGAAGGTCTTAGTGACCGGTGGCACCGGATAGATCGGCTCGACCATTCGGTGCGGGGCGCCCTCATATGGCACCAACAGCCACGCATTGCAGAACGTCAATGGTCACCCGCAAGCTGATTTTCACCGGAAGCATCGTCCAAGAATTGGGCTATGAACGGCCATTGAGGACCAGACCCTTGATGCCGTGAGGAAGCGTTGGATCATCGCTCTTGCAGCATTATTGGTGGTTGCTGCGGCGAGGTTGGAACTGGCTAGACAGGGGGTCGGGTCATTCTGCGGCACGCTCGTCCCCCACGTCAGTCCTCTCCAGCACTGCTGCCAAAAGCACCACTAAGGACGGCGTACCAGCATCGGCAGCCACCGACGGCGGTGTTGATCCGCTGTCGAATGTTGACGGTTCACTTCCCGGTCTTGCTGCTGTGCCCCAGGATCAGCGTTCAGCCGCGACGGCGTTGATCAAGTCGGTCACCACCGCTGGCCGTGGCCCGAAGACTGGTTATGACCGCTCCTGCGGCCCCGGGCACGGGTGCGTGTTCGGTCCAGCGTGGACTGATGACACGGAGGATTTACTCGGCCATAACGGCTGCGATACCCGGAACGATATTTTGCGCCGCGATGGCACCGATATCGCGACGAGGCCCGGTAGTACGTGCTTGGTGATATCGGCGTTGATCGCTGACCCGTATACCGGCACAACGTTGATGTTTACCAAGAGTGCTGCATCGAGGGTGCAGATCAACCATGTGATCCCACTGTCGTACGCCTATCAGCTGGGCGCGGCCTTCTGGACTGCGCAGCAGCGAGTCATGTTCGCCAATGATCCGTTGAATCTGTTGGCCGTCGATGGCAGTACCAATGCGCAGAAGAGACGATTCGGTGCGCGTATGTCACTCGAATCGCCCAAATAGCATTGACGTACGCCCTGCCGCTGACGAGTGCTGATCGCACCACTGCCCTGGCGCAATGCTCCTGACCCGATGCTCGGCGCACATCAGGTCACGATACGCAAATAGGCGACGTCAGAGCTAAGGCACAACGCCAACATTACGAGTGTCAATTGGCGCTATGGATGAGATCGCGGTCTGGGCGAGCCCTTGCGATCGCGCTCGGCGCGGAGCTATGTTGATCACGGAACCCTCCCCGAAACCAGCGACGGCACGAATAAATCCGATCCATTCGGAAAAATACATGTCTTGAGCAACGATCTCCAGGTAGCTCGTCGACAAACCTGCCGATCATGGCCCGCTACGCCGCTTGATTCTCGGTCGCGTCGTCAGTGTCGACATCGTGAAAGGACGCCAGTCATGACAACTACCTCGCCACATCCCGCCGCTGCACAACCGAACGCAAAACAGAATTGGCTCTGGGACCGCAATCTCTACCACTACCCAAAGGGACCGACTCGTTACGCACTGCTTGCGCTCGCCGTTCTCGCGACGATCGTGTTGTACATCCAGTTGTACGCCGTCGGCGGCGTTTCGACGCTGCTATCGGTCCAGCTACACATGTCATTCATCTTCCTCGTCACGA
>JBDTCL010000156.1:0-5573 GCA_039923595.1 Antricoccus sp.
TCCCGCCTCGAGTCAGATATCGAAGCGGTTCGTAATCGGCAACAGCGCAACTCAGACCGGATGAGTTCGGGCTCGATCGGTGCCAAGGACATCGCATCGATGGAGCACGAGAACGTGAGCCTCGCCCGACGTCAAAACGAGTTAGAAGATCAAGAGCTTGAGCTGATGGAGCGGGCAGAGACAATCGAATCGGCGCTCGCGAAATTGTTAGCGACGCGCAAAGAGCACGACCAGATGCTTGCCGATGCCACAGACCAGCGAGACACCGACTTCGCGCGATTGGACCAGCAGCTTAGCACCGCGGTGGCTCAGCGACAGCAGCAAAGTGAGCAGGTGCCGGAGCAGTTACTGGCGTTATACGACCGGATCGCTGCACACAGTGGAGTGGGTGCCGCCGAGATCACCCAGCGCCGGTGCGGCGGTTGTCGACTCGATTTCGCTGGGTCTGAGTTGGCGGCGCTTCGCTGCGCAGATCCTGAGGAAGTCGTGCGCTGCGAGAGTTGCGGCTGCATCCAGATCCGTACCGAGATCTCTGGCTTGTGACTGCGACAATCCGATATATCGCCGAGGCTGATGGTGGGTCTCGAGGCAACCCAGGACCGGCCGGATTCGGTGCGGTGATCCGCGATGCACGCGACGATTTAGTCATTGCTGAACGCGCCGAGTCGATTGGGATTGCGACCAACAACGTGGCCGAGTATCGGGGATTGATCTCGGCGTTGGAAGCTGCGCGGGAGTTGGCGATCACCGAACTTGATATGCGGATGGATTCCAAACTCTGCGTCGAGCAGATATCGGGTCGGTGGAAGACCAAGAATGCGGCCCTGCAACCGCTCGCGCTTCGCGCGCGGCGACTTGCAGATGAGTTCGACCGCATCACCTTCACCTGGATCCCGCGGGCTCAAAATTCGCACGCCGACCGGTTGGCCAACGAGGCGATGGACGCTGCCGCGAAGGGCCAGTCGTGGAGCGCCGCGAACTCTACTGCCGAAAGCGTTGTTATCGACCAAGCACGAGCGGTGCCCGCGCCGCCCGATGGACCAGTCCAAGAACACGGGTCGCTGGTGACTGCGCATCCGAATGCGGGTATGGCGACGGTGTTGATCCTGCTGCGGCATGGTGAAACCGAGCAGTCCTTAGAGCGCCGGTTTAGTGGTCGGACTGATCTGCCATTGACTGACCTCGGTCGGGCGCAGGCAGCTGCAGCAGCAAAGCGGATCGCCGGTGTGGAGCCGATAACGGCAATCTTCAGTTCACCGCTGTTGCGCGCTAAGCAGACGGCGCACGCGGTCGGCGCTGCGCTGGGCCTTGACGTGCAGATCGACGATCGACTGCGTGAAATCGATTTCGGCGCCTGGGAAGGAATGACTTTCGTGGAGGCTCGCCACAATGGCGGCGAGTGGTTCAAACAATGGGCCAGGGACTCTACGATCTCCCCGCCCGGCGGGGAGAGTCAGTCCGACTGCCTGGAACGGGTCAGCGAAGCACGCCGCGATATTGTGCGCAACCAGCCCGGTTCGCGGGTGCTGATCGTGACACACATGACGCCGGTCAAGATGCTGCTGGCCGAAGTATTTGAATCAATTGAGGTAACTCGGCGAATAAATTTGGATCTGGCCTCAATCAGTCGGGTGGACTATCCACTCGAAGCGGGTCGATCTGTCGTTAAGTTGGTAAATGAAATCAGTCACCTCGGATCACTTTGATAAATAAATAAACCGAGACCGCGAGCGTGAGCGCGACGACGATCCAGCGCAGCACATCGTCACGAATTCTGCGCGCGAATTTTGCACCGACCTGACCCCCGATGAACTGCAGGGGAGCGACGATCGCAACGACCCCCCAGTGAACGGGACCGAATATTCCGAAGGCGACAACGGTAACCGTCGAGACGACGAGCGAGATCGAGCTCTTGAGCGCGTTGTTGCGGCGCAAGGTGTCTGGGACGGTGAGCGCTAGGAGGGCCAGGAGGATGACCCCTAGTGCGCCACCGAAGTAACCGCCGTAGATCGAACCGACAAATATCCAGGCGATCATCGCGAGCGGTCGCCGTTCGCCCTCAGATTCGCCCTGTCTGCGCGCGGCCCACCCTTTGAGCCGCGGTTGAAAGATCAGCAAGATGCCAGCGGCAAGGACTAAGACCGGTACGACCAGGTCGAACGCTGTCGGTGGCAGGGTCAACAACAGAACGCAGCCGATGCCAGCACCAATGATTGCAGCGAGCGCCACTTGCCGCACACGGTGTTTCTGGTCCTTCAGGTCGGGCCAGAATCCGATGACTCCTCCGGCATAGCCAGGCCATGCCGCAACGGAGTTGGTGACATTTGCTGCGAGCGGATTCAATCCGGTTGCCAACAACGCCGGGAACACGACAAGTGACCCGCCACCGGCGATCGAATTGATCGCGCCACCCAAAAAGCCCGCGACTGCGACCAGGATGATTTCGGCGGTTGACATCGTGCCAAATCTTAGACCTCTTGCAGGTTACGATGTACCTCGCGGCGGACGAGCCGAGTGGACGGTCGCGGGTTGTGTTCGCACAACGCGAGGAACGTCCGGACTCCATAGAGCAGGGTGGTTGCTAATAACAACCCGGGGTGACCCGCGGGAAAGTGCCACAGAGAATAAACCGCCTGTCGCTTGCGGCAGGTAAGGGTGAAACGGCGGTGTAAGAGACCACCAGCGCGGCAGGTGACTGCGGCGGCTCGGTAAACCCCACCCGGAGCAAGATCAGAATTGACGCCGTACTTGTATGGCGTCGCGCGGATGTTTGAGGGCTGCTCGCCCGAATTCGCGGGTAGATCGCTAGAGCGCGTCGGCGACGGCGGGCGTAGATGGATGGCCGTCCAACGGAATCACCGTGAGGTGTCCGCGGACAGAATCCGGCGTATAGCTCGACTCGTCCGTCGCCCTTTTGCTTTAGGCTGAAAACCTGAACCGGTGAATCTGCCGACCATGATCTATGTTTGGAGCTGCGATGTCCGATGAGGACGGCCAATACTGGCTGCGAGTGAGTGACGGCCAGGTCGTACGAGCTAACGAAGCACGCGCCGCTGATCGACTCGGTCCGTATGCGAGTGAGGCCGAAGCGCGCGCTGGGCTAGCGGCGTTACATGAGCGGGAACGCCGCAAGGCCGCTGAGGATGAGGCGTGGAATAACTAAGTGGTCGCACCGAGAAGAAGTATTCCCGGAGTCGATTTTCAGGCGATCCGCGATGAGTTAGAGATACCACGAGACTTTCCGCCAGATGTTTTAGCGCAGGCCGCGCGGGCGGCCGCGGAACCGGCGATGCCAGCGGCAGACGACACTGCGTTACCGCTGGTCACCCTGGACCCAGCAGCGAGTACTGATTTAGATCAAGCTGTCCACATCGCCGCTGAGGGTGATGGCTACGTTGTCTCGTACGCCATTGCCGATGTTGCAGCGTTCATCAGACCTGATACCGCATTAGACACCGAATGCTGGTCACGTGGCACCACGATGTACTCCCCGGACATTCGAACTCCGCTGCACCCACCGGTGCTGTCAGAAGCTGCGGCGAGTTTGCTGCCAGATCAAGTACGCCCAGCAGTGCTGTGGCAGTTCACCCTCGATAGCACCGGCGCCGTCATCGCGCACGCGTTAAGACGGACCACGGTGAGAAGTATTGCCAAGCTTGATTATGCGAGCGTGCAGGCGAACTTCGACGGATCTGGCGCGCCCCACCCCTCCCTCGCGCTGCTCAACGAGGTTGGTGAACGTCGACTTCAGATTGCGCAGCAGCGCCACGCCATCAATCTCGATTTGCCAGAGCAAGAGGTTGATCAGGCGCTCAACGGTGGCTGGATGCTGACTTATCGGCATCAGCTGCCCTGCGAGAGCTGGAACGCCGAGATATCTTTGATGACGGGCATGGTCGCCGGTCAGATGATGATCGATGCGGGCATTGGCATCCTGCGGACGCTTCCGCCGGCAGATGAGAATACGATCAAGCAATTACGGATGACGGCCATCGCGCTCGGCATCGACTGGCCTGATGGGGCGCATCCGAGCGATATTCTTGCGCAGCTCGATCGCAGCAGTCCGCGAGCCTTTGCGTTCATCGAGCAATCTGCGCATTTGCTGCGGGGCGCGGGCTATAAAAATTTCGAAGGCCAGGCACCTTCGGGGCCTGAACACGCGGGAATCGGCGCGGCGTATGCCCATGTCACAGCGCCGTTGCGGCGGCTGGTCGATCGATTCGGTAACGAAGTATGTTTGGCGATCGCAGCGGGGGTCGACGTCCCACAGTGGGCTCGTGCTGCGTTGCCGCGATTATCCGATGCGATGAATGCAGCTCGGAATCGCGAGTCGCGACTGGAGAATGCTGTCGTCGACACCATGGAGGCGCTACTGCTTGCTGATCGTGTCGGTCAACAGTTCGACGCTGTCGTGGTCGATCAGTCGAAGGGCGCCGTGACCGTGGTGCTTGATGATCCTGCCGTTCGGGCGAAGGCCGCCGGATCTGCAGCGATCGGCGAACAAGTCCAGGTCACCCTCACAGCGGCCAATCCGGCGTCCCATCAGGTCAGCTTCAAGCTCTAGCGACCAGTCAGTCGCTGATTAATCGTCTCAGCGCCGGTGGCATATCTGCTCGCGGGGTTGACTGCGACCCCGGAACTGGTGGACCCCAACTTGGCACCTGGCTAAGCGCGGTTACGGAGCAACTGGTGGCGACCACAGTGCGATCAGGCCGCGGAAGTGCGCGATGAATTTCTCCTGTTCGTGCGCCGGATAAGTCCCTCGTACCGTCTGCACGAGGAGGTCATCGAACTCGGTGCTCTTGATGTACTCTGCCACCACTGCGTCGATATGCGTGCCGGGTCCAGCGCAAAACTCTGCGTAATCCGCTGTCTGGAAATATTCATCAGCGATCACTTCATAAGCGTCGAGCTTCGCGTTGTATGACAGGGACTCGTCGTCAGCGATCTGGAAATAACGGCGAGTTTGCAAGTCAAGCTGCGGTCGGCGCCCACTTGCAACACAAAATGTCGTCCACTTGAGCAACTCGCCGATCGCCCACGGAAAATAGAAGTGCAACGACGTAATCGCGATATCGGGGCAGGCATTGGCGTAATCAATCGGATGCACGCTGGCTACCGGTGACATCGCGTCAACGACGAGACATTCGCAGGAGTTGAACTCCCAGGCGAAGAACGCATTGATGATCTTAGAAATCTGACCGATCTCGCGTCCTGCTTCGGGGGAAAGGAAATTGTGTTCCACCGCATATCGATGATGCATCGGTTCGTCTGGCTGGAACTTCATCGTCATCGTCGTGGGGCCAATAGTCAACGATCGAGCAAATACATCGAAGCCGTCAACTGATGCTTGCAAATGCATCAGCATGTCCGCGGATTCGTCGTAGGCCTTATGCAACTGCTCGGGGTTGCTAATCCGGCTCACCCCGCGCCACGCACCGCCGTCAAAAGGTTTCATATACATCGGATAGCCGACTGACTCTGCCACAGCATCAAGGTCGAACGACTGATTGTATTGCGCCGATGTGTAGGTCCATTTCTCGTGCTCGAGTGGATTTTTGTATGGCAGCAAC
>JBDTCL010000157.1:0-3256 GCA_039923595.1 Antricoccus sp.
CGGCCATTCTTTGAAGTTTCTGAGCAAGAGCGCCGCGAGATGTGGGACGACTTGTACGACCAGCCGGGTTTTGGGATCTGGTTGGCAAACTTTAAGGATATCTTCGTCGACGAGGCAGCCAATGCCGAATTCAGCGCATATATGGCCGATAGGATCCGGGCGCGCGTTGATGATCCGCAGATCGCTGAGAAGCTGATCCCGAAAGATCATGGGTTCGGGGTGCAGCGGGTGCCGCTGGAGACAAAGTATCTGGAAACTTACAACAAGCCCAATGTGAAGTTAGTTGATTTGCAAGAAACGCCGATTGTCCGGGTAACGGCAGGCGGCATCGAGACTACGGCAGGTGAGATCGAACTCGATGTCATTGTTTATGCGACTGGATTTGACGCCATCACCGGGGCTTTTGATCGGATGGAAATCCGCGGAGTCGGCGGCCAGACGCTACGCGAAACGTGGATTGATGGGCCAATCACTTCGTTCGGCCTGCAGGTCCCCGGCTTTCCGAACATGCTGATGCCGAACGGTCCGCAGAGCGCGGCCGCGACTACTAACTTTCCACGAGGCATCGAACTCGGCGTCGATTGGTGCACCGCCCTGATGCAGTTCGCCAAATCTCGTGGCTTCGAGCGCATCGATGCAACCGACGAGGCCGCGAGTGCCTGGAATCGCGAAGTAATCGAGCTCTACGAGATGATGCTGATGCGCAAAGCGCAGGGCTGGTTCACCGGTTATAACTCCAACATCGCCGGTCACGAAGCTGGCAAGATCAGATATATGGTTTACAACGGCGGCACACCGAAGTTTCGGGAAACCATCGCCGCCGAAGCAGCGAACGATTACCCGAGCATCGCCTTCTCGTAGAGACGGCGATGCCCGGGCCGGTTCGTTAGTCGTTCTCGAACTGCGCTGCGACGCACGGCCGGTTCGTCTTGTAATCGTGCTCGAAGACATGGCGGCCGTCGATATATACCCGCTCGCAACGCTGCATCAGGTCGATGGGGTCTCCGGACCAGATTGCGATGTCGGCATCCTTACCCTTCTCAAGCGATCCCACCCGATCGTCTAGGCCAAGGATTTCGGCCGGATTGATGGTGATGAGCTTGAGTGCTTGGTCGCGGTCCAAGCCATCTCTGACCGCGAGCGATAGCTGCACAATCAGGTATTCGATAGGGATGACCGGGTGATCTGTCATCAGGGCTAGTTTGACGCCCGCGCGCTGCAAATGACCGGGGTTGCGTAATGACCGTTCCCGAACCTCAACCTTGGACCGGGAGGTCATCAGCGGGCCGATGATGACCGGGATTTGCTTCTCAGCAAGGAAACTGGCGATCCGGTGAGCGCCGGTACCGTGGTTAATGACCAGTCGATAGCCGAATTCTTCCGATAACCGAACCGCTGTCGCGACATCGTCAACACGGTGCGTGTGCTGGCACCACGGAAGTTCACCGCTCAGCACTCGGGCGAGGGTCTCCTTGGTGGGATCAAACTTCTCGGTACTTCCCTTCTTGGCGCGAGCAGCGGCATACTCTTGAGCGCCAGCCAAAGCATCGCGGATAACCGCGGCCACACCCAGTCTCGTTGAGGGTAGTTTGTTCTTGTCGCCGTAGACCCGCTTCGGGTTTTCCCCAAGTGCACTCTTGACGCTGCATGGCTCCTTGATGATCATCTCGTCGACGATCCGTCCCCACACTTTGACCGCGACGGTCTGGCCACCGATCGGGTTTCCCGATCCAGGCTTGATCACCGCCGCGGTGACACCACCCGTGAGCGCGTCACGGAACCCCTGATCATCAGGATTGATCGCATCCAGCGCGCGTAGTCGAGCGCCATTGGGATCGGTCATCTCGTTGGTATCCGAGCCGGCCCAACCCTCACCTTCCTCGTGTACGCCGAGGTGCGCATGCGCGTCGACAAAGCCGGGCAGCACCCACTTGCCTTTGGCGTCGATGATTTCGACGCCTTTGGGGACCCTCGTCTTGCTCGACGGGCCAACGGAGGCGATCTTGCCATCTCTAACGATGACAGTTCCCTCCTCGATGGGATCACCAGCCATCGTCAGGACCTTGCCGCCGACGATTGCAAAGTTGGTGTGTTGGCCAAGCGTTGAAGTCACTACATCCTCCATATAATCATGATCTGCCTAAAGAGTGCCACGGTTCGCTAATCGAGCTGACCGGGTGGCTCAGCCAAAATCGCTACGTGCGGTCGTTTCTGATACTAGGCAAGGGTCAGAAAGAGCTTTTCCATGGCAGCACGATCTTCGGCGCTGATGCCTTCGGTCGTGCTGAAGCACTGCGCGAGCCCGGTCGCGACAATGGCGAACCCCGCCCGATCGAGCGCGCGTCCCACCGCAGCGAGTTGATTGACTACATCCTTGCAATCTCGGCCTTCCTCGATGAGTCGGATGACACCACCGATCTGGCCTTGGGCGCGCCTGAGCCTATTGACCACAGGCGTCATATCGTCGGGATTCAGGGTGACCATCACGATGTCCTTAAGTTGCGGGCAAATAGTTGCAGGCGATTGAGCGGGTACAGCTGGATCCTTGCTCAACGGCAAGCTGAGGCGAGATACAGCTACACATCAGTGAAGCACGTCCTCAATGAGCTGCGGCGGTTCAGCTATTTCGAGTGCTCAGTTTGACATTTTCAATATACCCCCTATGGTATTGGTACGAGCAAACCTCGATAGCTCGAGCGCCGCAACCGAGCCACGTTCTCAGAAAGGGACCTCCGATGACCACAACCATCACGATCGAGACCCCCACCCTCGGCGATCGCAGCTACCTTGTCCACGATGGACATTTTGCCGTTGTGATCGATCCGCAACGAGACATCGATCGGGTGCTCGAGCTTGCCGAAAAAGAGCAAGTACGCATCACTCATATTTTTGAGACCCACATTCATAACGATTACCTCACTGGCGGTCTCGCACTGGCCAAGGTGACCGGCGCGGCCTACCACGTCAACGCCGACGACGAGGTGCAATTCGAACGCGCTTCGATCCGGGATGGCGATGTCATCGAGGTCTCGCCCGCGATTCGGATCCGGGCAATCGCGACCCCAGGGCACACCTTCACCCACCTCTCTTATGCCTTAGAAACCGGCGGTGAGCAGACGGGTGTATTCACCGGCGGCTCCCTTCTGTTCGGTGCCACCGGACGTCCCGATCTGCTCGGCGCCGACCACACCGACGAGCTCGTACGTCACCAATACGCCTCGGCCCACCGGCTCGCCCGTGAGCTGCCCGACGACGC
>JBDTCL010000158.1:0-3544 GCA_039923595.1 Antricoccus sp.
GGCTGCAGTGGCAATCTGATCAGCCAATTGCGACAGTTGCTCAACGATCCGCATGCCTCGGCCACCGCCGCCTGCGGAGGCTTTAATCAGTACCGGTAGATCAGCTTCGGTGACATCTTCGGGTCGAAGTTCACTGAGGATCGGCACACCTACGCTCGCCATCTGCCGCTTAGATTCGATCTTTGATCCCATGATTTGAATCGACTGCGGCGTTGGCCCGATCCAAACGAGCCCCGCATCAATCACTGCCTGGGCGAAGTCAGCATTCTCGGATAAGAATCCATAACCTGGATGAATCGCATCGGCACCGCTCGCCCGGGCGGCTTCTAAGATCAGGTCAGCACGCAAATAGTCTGCGCGGGACTCGCTCCTGGCAGTCGTACCGCTGCATCTGCTTCGCGCACATGCGGATGTTCTGCGTCCGGGTCGGCGTATACCGCAACGGTGTCAATGCCCATTGATCGACATGTTGCGAACACGCGGCGGGCGATCTCGCCGCGGTTAGCTACCAAAATTCGACTAATCTGTCTCATCGTTATCCGCCCTACATCCGGAAGATTCCGTAGCCACGTGCGCCTTCGACGGGCGCGCTGTGGATTACCGACAGCGACATCCCCAGCACTGTGCGGGTATCGCGCGGGTCGATCATTCCGTCGTCATAGACATGCCCGGAGAGAAACATGGGAAGCGACTCGGTCTCGATCTGCTGCTCGATGGCGGCACGCATTGCCGCGTCATGCTCCTCATCGATCAGCTGACCACGCGCTTGTGCGGCGGCGCGACCGACGATGGACATGACGCCTGCGAGTTGGGTAGGTCCCATGACAGCTGATTTCGCGCTTGGCCAGACAAACAGGAACCGCGGGTCGAATGCGCGCCCGCACATTCCGTAGTTGCCAGCTCCGTAGGAGGAACCCATGATCAATGACAGATGCGGGACGGTGGAGTTTGAAACCGCATTGATCATCATCGCGCCGTGCTTGATGATTCCCGCTTGTTCATAGCGTTCGCCGACCATATAGCCGGTGGTGTTGTGCATGAAAATCAGCGGTACATTCGCCCGATTTGCCAGCTGGATGAACTGCGTGGCCTTGTGCGCCTCTTCACTAAAAAGCACGCCTCGCGCATTAGCCAAGATGCCCACCGGATAGCCGTGCAGTTGCGCCCAACCAGTGACCAAACTGGTGCCGTAGAGCGGTTTGAATTCATCAAAATCTGAATCGTCGACGACCCGTGCGATTACTTCGCGTGGATCAAACGGAAGCTTCAGGTCTGAGGGTGCGATTCCCAGCAACTCCTCAGCGCTATATCTCGGATCGCTCCCGCGACCGATAGGTGCTGGTCCCGCCTTTGACCAGTTGAGTCGCCGAACGATATTGCGGCCGATCCGGCAACAATCTTGCTCATCAATGGCAAAGAAGTCAGCGAGCCCGGTTTTGCGCGCATGCATTTCGGCGCCACCTAGCGACTCTTCGTCGGCGTCCTCGCCGGTTGCCATCTTCACCAGCGGGGGACCACCAAGAAAGACCTTGGACTGTTTGTCAACCATGACAACGAAGTCAGACATACCCGGCACGTAGGCACCGCCCGCAGTTGAGGATCCGAATACCAGGGCAATCGTGGGGATGCCAGCTTTCGACAAACGAGTCAGGTCGCGAAACATTTGACCGCCCGGGATGAAGATGTCTTTTTGCGTGGGCAGATCTGCTCCAGCAGATTCCACGAGACTGATTACCGGGAGCCGGTTCTTTAGCGCGATGTCATTGGCCCGCAGCAATTTTCGCAGGGTGTAGGGATTAGTGGCGCCGCCCTTAAGCGTGGGATCGTTCGCCATGAGCATGCATTCGACGCCCTCTACAACGCCGATCCCGACCACATAACTTGCGCCGACCGCAAAGTCGCTACCGTATGCCGCTAGCGGCGATAATTCGAGAAATGCCGAGTCGCGATCGAGCAGCAGATTGATGCGTTCGCGGGGGAGTAATCTACCGCGTTTGCGATGGCGCTCGACATACCGTGGACCGCCGCCCGCGACCGCCTTTGCGTGCTCGGCATCGAGGTCGGCGAGCTTGCTCAACATCGCCGATTCGTTTGCACGGTAGATATCTGAACTGCGGTCAAGAGCCGACTTCAACACTGTCATGATGTGCTAGGAGGTCAGACCGCGACGTTTTGCCGCGTGCAGAGCGAGTACCTCGACCGCACCGCCGCCGATGCCTTGGATCCTGATATCTCGATAGATGCGTTCGATCTCTGCGCCGTGCATGTAACCGGTGCCCCCGAACAGCTGCAGGCAGGTATTGACGACCCATTCCGCAGCTTCGACGGCCGTATTCTTGGCGAAACAACAGTCAGCGACTAAGTCAGTCTCACCAGCGTCTCGGCGTCGAACGATGCTGTGTGTATAGACGAGGCTGACCTCAAGCTTGCGAGTCATCTCAGCAAGCCGAAACTGAACAAGTTGGTTTTTGATCAGCGGCTGACCAAAGGTTACTCGGTCGCGACACCATTGAATTGTGATGTCCAGTGCACGCTGAGCCTGCATGGCAGCACCAGCGGCCATGCCCAGCCGCTCAGTCTCAAAATTGCGAGCGATCTGCTTGAAGCCGGTACCGGGTTCACCAACAATATTGGCGATCGGGACGCGGCAGTCAACGAAGGCAAGTTCGGCGGTGTCCGAAGAATTCCAACCAAGCTTGCGCAGATCGCGGGTTACGCTAAAGCCTGGTGTGTCGGTCGGCACGATGAGGAGCGAGACACCCGACGGACCCGCCCCACCGGTCCGCACGGCCGTCGTCACGAAATCGGCGCGGACACCTGAGGTGATAAAAGTCTTGGCACCATTCACGATGTAATGCTCGCCCTCTTTCACCGCAGAGGTCTTCAGGCCGGACACATCGGACCCACCACCGGGTTCAGTAACGGCAAGTGAGCCGATCAGTTCACCATTGAGTGTTGGCCGTACCCAACGATCAATTTGGTCGCTATTACCAGCGTCGACAATATGCGGTAGAGCGATTCCGATCGTGAACAGTGCTGCATTGACGCCACCAGCAATGCCAGCCTTGTACATCGCTTCAGAGACAATCAATGAGTCGACGAAGTCGCCGCCGCCGCCGCCGACATCCTCGGGAAAGGCGACACCGAGAAGACCCGATGCTGCGGCATTCTCACTTAATTCTCGGGGGACCTGACGAGCTTCTTCCCACTGATCTTGAAACGGCAAGATTTCAGTTTCGGCAAATCGTCGCGCGGTATCGGCAAGCGCGACACGCTCAGGGGTGTCTAGTAGATCGTTCATTCAAGTAACTCCTTCGGTATATCCACGATCCGAGATCGCAGCCATTCGCCAATCGCTTTTGCTTGTGGATCAAAACGCGCGTTGTAGGCGACTCCGAGGCCAAGGATGTCATCGATGACGAAGTTGATCGCATTGAAGCTGGGCAGAAGTTGCCGACGAACCGGTAGCGGCGCGGTTTCGGGAAGGAGCGCGTGCAACCGCTCGACGGTGAGGAAGTCCGCGAGCCACGGATATGCGATGGCA
>JBDTCL010000159.1:0-4743 GCA_039923595.1 Antricoccus sp.
GCTCAGAATATGCGCGAACTCGGAGGTGAATGCCTGATCTGTGAGCGCCTTGTGGTATTCATCGGTGAGCTCCTCGACTGCAGTGACGAGGGCCTCGGGGATGAAACGTCCGCCAAAGTCACCGAAATAGCCAGCGTCGTCAGGGGTTTGTGCGAGGGCAGACAGCGCGTCATCGCTCAACGAATGCAACGGTGGTTTCATCAACGGTTTGGTCCTGAGGTGGACGGGTGGGCACCTGCACACACCAGCGCGGCAACGGCAGCCTTCGGGTCCCCGGCGGTGACCAGACCCTGTCCGACTAAGACCGCATCGGCTCCCGCGCTGGCATAGTCGATTAAGTCGCGGCGATTTCGTACACCGGATTCAGCGACCTTCAGCACGCTACTAGGCAAACCGGGAGCGATCCGTTCGAATAGCGATCGGTCCACGTCGAGCGTTTTGAGATTGCGTGCGTTCACACCGACGATTCGGGCTCCGGCTTGCAAGGCACGATCGGCTTCTGCCTCGTCGTGCACCTCGACGAGAGCGGTCATTCCCAACGATTCGATACGCTCAATTAGTCCGATGAGTTCGGGCTGCGAAAGCGCAGCAACGATAAGCAGCACGAGGTCTGCGCCATATGCTCGCGCTTCGTGGACCTGATAGGAAGAAACGACGAAGTCTTTGCGTAGGACCGGAATAGTTATTCGCTTGCGCACTGCGGCGAGGTCAGCGAGCGATCCGTTGAACCGACGCTGTTCAGTAAGAACGCTAATTATTCGGGCCCCACCCTCCGCGTACGCAGCGGCGAGCGCAGCAGGATCAGCGATATCTGCTAGTGATCCTGCTGACGGGCTTGAGCGCTTGACCTCAGCGATGACACCGACGCCGGGTGCGCGCATCGCGCTCATCGCATCAAGTGCGGGCGGGACGTCTTTGAGGCGGGATTTCAATTCGGCAAGTGGGACGGCCTCTTCGCGCGCCGCGAAGTCTTCGCGTACGCCTGAGATAATCTCGTCGAGCACACTCACCGAAATGTTCCCCTTTTGAAGGATCTGTCCTCGCCCGAGCTGCCGGTATGTGCCCGCATTGAGTTAACTCCACAGTAACGGCGCGAGGGGGGCCACCCACAGGCACCCTCAGCGCGGCATGATCGGATGGAGACATGACGCCCGATAGTCAGATGACTGTGCGCGATGGTGAAGCCATCATCGGTGCACTCGATGTACTTCGTCCGCAGCCTGGCGTACTTGTGTTGTCCTGGGCCTCAGCAACCGGCGCGATTAATCAGCTCGCTGGTGCCATCCGCGCCATTGCCCGTGACGCAATCGACCGCGAGCAGATTAGCCGGGTGTCATTCGTCGTTCCGGCGAGTGACACATTTGCTGTGCAAGTAGCGATGCGGACGGGGATGCGCCGCGAAGGTATCGCGCGGATGTCAATTGTCGTTAACGAGCAGCTGGCAGACGCGGCAGTGTTCGCCACTATTGCTGGCGATCCTGCGACGGAGAACTACGGCGGATTTACCCACATGCTTGATTCAGTAATGGCTAAAAAGCGCCTCATTTCGCACGCGATCATGACTGATCACGCTGGCCGGATTCTGTTATGTCGAACCGGTTTCAAATCCGACTGGGAACTTCCCGGCGGGATCGTCGAGCCCGGCGAGCCGCCGGCCGCAGCGGCGCGGCGCGAGATCATCGAGGAAATCGGTGTCGATGTTCAGGTGGGGCGTTTGCTTGTCGTGGACTGGCTGCCGCCGTACCTCGGTTGGGGCGATGCCCTGGAGTTGCTTTACGACGGCGGGGAGTACGACGAGGAGTTCGTCGATAGGCTAAGCCCTGACGGTCGCGAGATTCTTGAAGCGCAGTGGTGCACGTTGGCCCAAGCCCAAGATCGGGTTTCCGAGCTGAATGCACGTCGTCTGGGACTAGTAATTCCGGTGAAGCCCGTCGACACATTGCATTTAGAGTCCGGCTCCCTGACCTAACGTGCCGACGATCGGCAATTTATGAACAGGCCATTACGTCGGATCGATTCCTTGGTCAAGCGCGTTCCACGCATCACGGCTATCGCGAAACTCTTGCTGATCGGTTGTTGTCGATGGCCTCTCGAAGCGCTTTCCCATCGCTGACCATTGCGGACCGCGTAGCGCAATGAGCAGTCCAGCTGCTAAGGCAAGCACACCGCACAACGCAGAAATCCACGGTGCATATCCCGCTGCAGTGACAACGCCCTGCGCCGCGTCACCGCCCGTTTTCACTTGATCAACTGCCCACGCTGGCGGGCCACCAAGAAACGGAAAACTAAGCGCAAGGATTGCGATCCCGCAGATGGCAACCATCGCGCCAACTATTCGCCGACCAATTCTCTTAGTGGCACCCACAGCTAGGATCGCCAAAATAAGTACGATGCCAAGAGCGGTCATCGCCGGTTGCAGCGCGCCGCCGGTTGACGATTTCACGATACTTGGCAATGGCGCCGATCGCGATTGCGTCGCCACGAGCCAAATCTGGCTCGCTGCGAAAAGGGATAATCCACCGGAAACGGCAAGCGCAGCGAGAGCGCCGGCATAGGTCCGATTCATCGTTGCTCATTAGCACGGCGATTGACAGCGGGTACTAATCGATTTGCCGTGGCAATAGCGGTGAGGGCTGCCCGTGCCTTATTTTGCGATTCTTGTTCCTCGAGCTCTGGAACTGAATCGGCAACTACCCCGCCAGCGGCTTGAACATAGGCAACCCCGTCTTTGAGCAAGGCGGTCCGGATGCAGATCGCCATGTCGATATCGCCTGATGCTGATAGATAGCCCACTGATCCGCCGTATATCCCTCGTCGGACCGGTTCGAGTTCGTCGATGAGCTGCATGGCCCGGACCTTTGGTGCGCCGGTGAGCGTCCCCGCGGGGAAACACGCCATCAATACATCGAAGGCATCCTTGCCTTCAGCGACGGTCCCGACGACCGTTGAGACGATGTGCCACACATGGCTATAGCGCTCAACTGCGCCAAGCTCAGTCACCTGGACAGAGCCTGGCGCACAGACCCGACCAAGATCGTTTCGGGCCAGATCAACGAGCATCACGTGCTCAGCTCGCTCTTTGGGATCATTGACCAGTTCATCAGCCATGGCCTGATCTTCCTCAGGTGTGCGACCACGACGACGGGTACCAGCAATCGGATGCAAGACGGCACTATCTGCTCGGATGGTTACGAGTGCCTCGGGGCTACAGCCCACGATGTCGAAACCGTCCAACCGCACCAGGTACATATACGGCGACGGATTGACCAATCGCAAGATCCGATAGATGTCGACGGCCGCTGCTGCTGTGGTGACCTCAAACCGTTGACTGATCTGAACCTGAAACACATCACCATCGATGACTGCCTGTAGCGCTTTGCGAACTGTTGGCTGGTACGCGCCGTCTGGGGTTCGCGAGCGTACCTGCAAATCCGGTACATCGTTGAGCACGTCAATCGTGGCTGGTCTGGAGGTCGCGAGGTTATCTGTCATCGAGTCAATGCGTTGCAAGGCATCGAGGTAGGCAGCATTTATCGCCTCGATCGACATTCCTGGTTCGATGAACTCCGTCGCGACGAGGGTCACCGTGCCGTCGTGATGATCCACAATCGCGATATCACTGACCAACATCATCGACAGGGTCGGAATCGCGAGGTCGTCATGTGCGGCAGATCCGATTGGCTCTAATTTCGCCGCGATGTCGTACCCCAGATATCCGACAAGTCCACCGGCAAGCTCTGGGATGCCTTCATCGCGGGGGCTACGGATCGCTTCCCACGTCGCACGGAGCACGTGCAATACATCACCATCGGTCGGCAGGCCCGCCGGCACATCGCCAGTCCAATGCGCGCAACCAGCGCGCTCACTCAGCGTTGCTACCGATCGCACGCCCACATAGGAGTACCGCGACCACGCATGACCACGCTCCGCGCTCTCAAGCAGAAATGTTCCCGGCCCGCCAGCTAGTTTGCGATACACACCCACCGGCGTTTCACCGTCGGCAAGCACCGTCCGGCTCACCGGGATCACCCGATGGGTCCGAGATTTTTCCAGGAAGTCCGCCCGATTGGGGGTGATTGCTCCCAAAGCGCTCACGCTGGGATGTCCCCTGTAGGAGAAAGACCGCGGCCGGTGAAGCAGGTGCGGGTGCCGGTGTGGCAAGCGGCGCTCACTTGGTCGACCTCGACCAAGACAGCGTCGCCGTCGCAATCGAGCGCGACGGACTTAACCCACTGTGTGTGACCAGAAGTCGCGCCCTTGACCCAGTACTCCTGACGGCTGCGCGACCAATAGGTTGCGCGCCCGGTGCTCAGCGTCCGATGAAGAGCCTCGTCGTCCATCCAGCCGACCATGAGCACTTCGCGAGTGTCGAATTGCTGCACCACCGCAGCGACCAAGCCAGCGCTATCGCGCTTGAGCATGGCTGCTATGTGCGGGTCGAGCGAGGTTGGCCGGACAGGGATCTGCGAACGCATCTGCCCATTATCCCAGAATCAGTGGCTCGAGACCGCCGAGGCCTTCTTCTGCGCCATCCAGCGAGTGATCTGTCCATTCAAGCTCAGTCCCAACACCAACGCCGGGAAAATGATCAGCACGATCGACACCACGATGATCGTGGCTGCAGCGCCACCCTCAGTGAGGCTCCAGATCATGTTGATCAGTGCGGCAAGAATGCACAGCCCGGCGCCGATCTTGACGATCAACGTGCTCGATCCGCTGAGCATCTGGATGCCGCCGACGAGC
>JBDTCL010000160.1:0-3142 GCA_039923595.1 Antricoccus sp.
CCACTGCTGCCCGTGGCCGACCGGCGGTGCGCCTGATCCGTGCTTTTCTTCGTCCTGCGCAGTACCGTCGCCAGCGGACGAATGCCCACACACGAGACAACGCATCCTCGAAGCCGACAAGTCGATCCCCTGCATAACCGGAAATTCAGACCCAACTACGCCACCCTGCTTACCTGCATCGACCGCAATCGCCTGAGCGCCCGCACGCGGGTCCTCGGGTCGCTCAGCGCGTGTGGAAGTGGGTCTAATGACATTGAGCTTTAGAACTGCCGGAGGCCGTCGCTAGTGCAGCATGATCGTCGCGGCGGCCGTTCTCGATATCTAGGTACCGCAAATTCTCATCTCGGATCACCGAGACCTGGTGGGTTGCCGCGGCGTCCTCCTGTCTAAGCGGCGTCCTCCTGTCTAAGTAGTCCCCAAAATGTGGCCCATTGTGGCCCAACACTCCGCAAACCAGTGATAATCAGCCTCTCGCATCTGGAGTCAACTGACGCTCAGATGACCGCTGAACCAGGTATCTGGCGGTTCTGAGCGGACTTAAAATACACAGTGCCTCGAGCCGAGCTGGGTCGGAGCGGCAGGATCGTTTCTCTCGGACCTACTGCGGGCAGTATTTTCGGCAGTGCCGCGACTGAAACTACTGATGTGAATAGACGCGACTGATCTCGGCGAGTTAAAAGCGTGCGGCAATTCGTCAAATAGCGACCTAGGTCCATTGTGTCGGTCTGCAGCGTGCGGCAGATTGGGCATATCACGAGGGAACGCCCTTCTGATCACCCTGGATAGGAGCTTGATATGGCGCAGAATGATGCACAGAACAAGGCATTCGGAGCAATTGTGGCACGCAGCTGGAGCGACGCGGATTTCCACGCGAAACTACTCGCCGACCCAACAGCAACCCTGACGGCCAACGGATTCCACATGTCAGACGGGAAGCACGTCGAGATCGTCGAAGACAGCGACACCGTCGTACACCTCGTGCTGCCGCAACGTCCATCGGAACTCTCGGACGAAGAACTCGATTCCGTCGCGGGTGGATATATGTCCTTTCCGTGCGCCACAGACGAAGGGCCAATTAAATACTGCGTCAGCTAGAAAGGATCCGACGTGCTCGTCGGTTGGGCTGATTGAAACTAGAGAGGAATAAATTGTGGCTGCACCAGGATTTCGCGCGAACGCCATGGCCCACCTCTCCAGCCCGGAGCAGCTCGACACGCTTGCCAAAGTCACCCGGCCACGCGGTTGGATAGCGCTGGGCGCCATTGGGCTGATTCTGGTGGGCTTCGTCGGATGGACTCTGTTCGGGAGGGTGCAGACCACCCTCCCGGGCCCCGGCGTGCTACTTGGCCAGCACGGCACCTACAACAGCGTCACACCCAACTCCGGCCAAGTCACCGAGCTCCTCGTTTCAGCGGGAGATACGGTCGCCGTTGGCCAGCGAATCGCCACCCTGAAGACAGACGCGGGCGAGGTAATCACGATCTCGGCTCCGATCGGGGGTCAGGTCGAGGAGATGCTCGCGTATCCCAGCGACCAACTGGCGGCAGGATCATCAATCGCCACGATCCAACCGAATAACGAGGAACTGCGCGCGTTGATCTATGTGCCGGTCGACGGTCGCCAGCCGATCAAAAAAGGGATGAAAGTTCAGCTCTCGGTGACCACCGTCTCGTCCGAGCGATACGGCCTGCTCCTCGGGACCGTCGATAGGGTCGGCAATTTTCCGGTCACCCGGGCAGGAGTCGACGCGCTGCTGAACAATCCCGACCTTACCTCGATCGTGATCGCTGCCAGCCCGGTCATCCAAGTGGAGGTGAAGCTGACCGGGTCGTCGAGCACGCAGTCCGGTTTCGCGTGGACCTCAGGGGCCGGCCCCCCTGAATCGCTAAGCGCCGGCACCCTGGTCAACGCATCAGTGATCATTGCCGTGCAGCATCCGATCTCACTACTATTCCCCTCCGACCGGGCATCTCGGTGACCGGCGTCGGAGCAACGCCGACAAGCAAAACTGCGCCGTCAAGGATCAAGCGGCGGCGAGAGCGCACGCCGACCGTCCTGCAAATGGAAGCGGCCGAGTGTGGTGCGGCATCACTACGGATGATCCTGGCCCACTACGGCCGGTGGGTGCCATTGGACGAGTTGCGTCAGGCAAGCGGAGTTTCGCGGGATGGCGTGAAGGCCAGCAACATCGTCAAAGCCGCCCGCCTATACGGCATGACCGCGAAGGGCTTCCGCCAGGACCTAGACGAGCTTCGATCCGGTCCCCTTCCGGTGATCGTTTTCTGGAACTTCAACCACTTCGTTGTGGTGGAAGGTTATGCACCCGGACGATGGTTCCTCAATGATCCGGGGCACGGCTCGCGGACGGTGACCGACGAGGAATTCGACCGCTCGTTCACCGGCGTTGTGCTGCACATCGAGCCCGGGACTGACTTCCGTCGAGAAGGTTCACCCCCGGCGGTCCTCGCCGATCTCGCGCGCCGAACGCGGCACTCGACGGGCGGACTGCTCTTTGCGGTGCTCGCCGGCCTAGGGCTGGTGATTCCTGGGCTTGCCGCCGCTGTCTTGACGAAGGCATTCGTCGACCAGGTTCTGGTCGCGAATCAGCCCGGCGCGATCTGGACAATACTGGGGCTTCTGACCGGTGCCGCCGCCGCTATCATCGCGCTCACTGCCTTGCGCGCCCATTATCTACTTCGCTTGGAAACTAAGCTCTCGCTACACGGCTCCGGCGTCTTCCTCTGGCACATTCTGCGGCTGCCAGTCGCCTTCTACGCCCAACGATCCGGCGGTGAGCTCGCCGGGCGGGTCCCCCGCAACGATCGACTAGCAGTCCTTCTCTCCAGCGAAGTTGCAGCGGCACTGATCGACTCCATCGTGGTGATCTTCTACTTCATCGTCATGTTCGGCTACAACAGCGCGCTCACACTGGTGGGCCTCGCTGCAGCCGTCATCAACGTCCTGGTCCTGCGCTCGGTCGGCCGCCGTCGCCGAGAAGGCAACCTGCGCGTACTTCAAGATCGCGGCGCGCTTCTCGGCAGCGCGATGAGCGGCATAAAGTCGATCGAGTCAGTCAAGGCCGCAGGGCGCGAGTCCGACCTGTTCACCCGCATCGCCGGGCTGCACGCCAAGACGGTGCGGG
>JBDTCL010000161.1:0-4253 GCA_039923595.1 Antricoccus sp.
CACCTCGACGCCGCGGCCAACCCTGCGCGTGGCGTTCCCGCGGGAACGCCACGTGTCGGAAACGTTCCCGCGGGAACGTTTCAAGCCCCGCCGGCTGCCGGCGAGGTGGATTGTCAAGAATCAGCAACCGTGGAGCGGTTGCGGTTCACCCGAGCTGACGCGCTAATGGAAATCGCGCGCACCTATCTGGAATCCGGGCCTGCTGATGAATCTGGAGAAGACCGCGATGTGGTCGTGGTGCATGTGCGCGCTCAGGAGCTACCAGAAAACGTTCCCGCGGGAACGTTTCAGGACCAATCGCACGGTCTCGAGCAGTCAGCGGACATTCCACTGATCGGACCAGTAACCCGCGGGACCGCTGCGAAGATGGCGTGCACCGCACGCATGCAACTGCTCATCGAGGGCGCTGATGGGCACGTACTGCACCTTGGGCGCACGCAGCGGTTCGTCACCAAAATGCAGCGCCGCGCGTTAATGGCACGCGATGGTTGCTGCCAATGGCCCGGCTGCGCACGCGTGCGGCATCTCAAAGCCCACCACGTCATTCACTGGGCCCGCGGCGGACCGTCTGATTTGCACAATTATGTCCTGTTATGCGCGCGGCATCACACTCTCGTGCATGAGGCCGATATCAAGATCACCAAACGGGCACCGAGCACCGCACCGAGCTATCTGGCCGGGGACAAGTGGCAGTTCCGCCACGCGACCGGTGCCCTCATCTGTGCCCAACACACCGATGCCCGCGGTGATTGGGGCGAAGAACCGTGGGAGGGCGAAACCCGGATGCTCGAAGCCCTCATCGACGACGTCCACAACATCGAACACCCCATCGCGAAACAGATTCGCCCGAATTGGGGCGGTGAACCCATGAACGTCAGCCACGTCCTGGACATGCTGCTGTCCGACATCACCCTCCACGAAGACATCGCCCTGCACGAAGACATCACCCTGCACGAAGACATCACCACCCACGCGGGCTAACGCGGACGGCCGATGCCGATAAAGAGCAAATCATCGAATTTGGGCCCGCAGTCGACTCAGAACGGCAAGTGGCTGGTGTGTACGACTGCTGAACAGGACTACGTCGCCGCCAGCTCGGCATCACAAGGTGGCACGACGTCCTCGAATGCATCAACAGCGCCGAGCAGCTCGTCGTCCGCATCCTAGCCTGCGGCACCTTCTTAGGGCCGACCCGGAGCACAATCATCTGCTTGGCTCCGACGTACGTCCTGCGCTACGTATAGGTACGCTGAAGTGCCCGGAGCGTGTGCGTACGTACCGCAGGTCGCAACAAAACGTTTGGCGGAGGATACGAGAGCCGTCGCTTCGCTCCTCCCAAATCACTGAACTTCATTAAAACGCATGAGGGCCATTCGCTGGCGCGAACGACCCTCAATACGTTTGGCGGAGGATACGAGATTTGAACTCGTGAGGGCGTTAACCCAACCCGCTTTCCAAGCGAGCGCCATAGGCCTCTAGGCGAATCCTCCACGCACACTTCGCAAGAAGGTGCCGTGCGAGCCTACCGGACCAAGGCGATTCGCTCGCGGCGAGGCCGCTTGCCCAAATCCAATCGATGTCGCAGCAGATCGCTATAGTCCAATGATGAGCAAGCTCGGGCGATTAGGCGGGACGGATGAGCGCCCCGCGATCTTCTTCGACACGGCCGTATTGTGGCGCTCGTGGCTGGCGGCAAATCATCAATCTGAGCGGGAGATTTGGCTGGGCCTTTACAAAAAGCATGTGCCGGACCGTGGCCTGACGTGGGAGCAGGCGGTTCCCGAAGCTCTCTGCTATGGCTGGATCGATAGTCAAGCGCAGCGTCTCGACGCGGACGCGGTTCGGCAGCGTTGGACCCCGCGCAAAGCTGGTAGCACCTGGAGCAGGGTCAATGTCGCGCACGTGGAGCGACTGATTGCCGCTGGTCAGATGATGCCCGCAGGACTTGCTGCCTACGAACGCAGGCGAGCGAATCGCACCGGTATCTATGCCTACGAAGTCGCCGCCGGCGTACTTCTACCTAACTACGAACAGGCCCTGCAGAGTGATCCCATCGCCAGCGCCTGGTGGAATGCGGCGCCAGCGGGCTATCGGCGGATCTGCACCAAGTGGGTGCTCAGCGCCAAGGCACAAGCCACGCGCGACAAACGGATGGCGACCCTGATCGAGGACAGCAAACGCGGATTGCTCATCCCGTCGCAGCGGTACGGCGCCGAGCCGGGGTGGGCGACGAAGGCTCGTGCCGCACTGCGAATCGACCCGTCAGGCTGAGGCAAGAAATTCGGTCGTGGCGCGATCGAGCGGCTGATTGCAGGCGTTACAGGTGTATCGCGGCACTAACCGCTGACCGCACGCCAGATGAAGGGTCGTCATCCCGGTCATGCCGTCGATACTGAACTGACGGCGAGCGAGATACTCAACGCACATAAAGATCTGGAAGAAGTCCAATCCCTTTGTCGTGAGGCGGTAGGACCGCTTCGGATCCGCGGCACGACTTCCTTGAACAAGAACTCCGCCACGCTGCAGTACCCGAAGTCGACTCGAGATCGTTGCCGGTGCAAGGTCCGGCACGATGCTGTGGAAATCGGTGAATCTGCCGACTCCGAGAAATGCCCACGCCAAGAGCGCCGAGGTCGCGCCATCGCCGATAATCGCCGCCGCGTCCAGATGCTTCAACGGTGCGTGCCGAGTACGCCGGTCGCCGATTTCGAGTGAGAATCCGTGCTCTACTCGGTAGAGCACCGTACTGGTCTCCGCTGCACTCACGCCGATCGCTTCGCACGAGGCGCAGCCGAATATCGGTAACCCGATATTGGCGCATGGGGTATGGCGTAATCGCTGACCAATTCGATGGTTCGGTTCGCCGAACCAGTTATAGTCCCAGGCCCACATCGAGAGTAGGACCTGCCAGGAGTCCCAGCCGCTCTCCGTTGGCTTGTAGATCGATCCTTCGTGCGCTACCAGACCGCTCTTGCATAGATGCTGAAGGCGCCGACTTTGGGCCGGATCGCTCAATCCAGTTATAGCCTTGATCTGCGTGAAACTGGTGTTGCGGCCGATGACCGCACGCAGGGTGGCCACGCAGTCGCGGTCGCCCAGGGCATCGAGCGCGATCGAGAGGGCGGTGACTTGTTGCGATTGGTCCGGTTCCCGCGGCATTAATGGCTACTCCGATAACTGAACTGATTCTCAGAGTGCTCGACCATAGCATTAAATCACAGCGCTATGATTCGGCAGGACGCGGAGTCGAGTACTACTATTTTTGAACTAATTTAATATTGACATATCTTGATGCAAGCGCTTAAAAGGTGACCGCATTAAGCGGACCTTTGAGGCAGCAAGTCGGTTCGCCGGCTTGACGGGGGAGCGGCTGTCGGGCTGGCGCATGTCGGCCCGGCAGCCGCATAATTTTTATGCGAAGGCATTCTGGCCGGTAATAAGTTGACCGAGCACCAGGGTATGAACCTCCTCAGTGCCTTCGTAGGTCAGTACCGACTCCAAGTTATTTGCATGGCGCATTAGCGGGTATTCGTGGCTGATGCCGTTGCCGCCGAGGATCGTGCGAGCTGTCCGAGCCGCATCAATGGAAATGCGCACGTTATTGAGCTTGCCGAACGAGACTTGCTCAGGCGCCAACCCGGTGTCAGAGTCTTTGAGTCGACCAAGGTGCATCGCCAATAACTCGCCTTTAGCAAGGTCCATCGCCATCTTGACCAACTTCTGTTGGGTGAGCTGAAAACCACCAATTGCTTTGCCAAACTGCACCCGCGACGCGGCGTAATTGCGCGCGGTTTCGTAACACGACCGTCCAGCGCCAAGCGCGCCAAAGAGAATGCCGAAACGCGCCTCCGTGAGACACGATAACGGTCCTTTAAGCCCTTTGACATCGGGCAACATCGCATCGGCAGGCAGTCGCAGATTGTCAAATACCAGCTCGCCCGTTTTGCTCATCCGCAGCGATGCTTTGTGCTTGATTTCGTTGGCTGTAAAACCCTTGGTCTTTGTTGGCACTACGAACCCGCGCACACCCTCGTCCGTCGAAGCCCACACCACCGCAACATCAGCGATCGGACCATTGGTGATCCACATCTTGGCGCCGTTGATGATCCAATCCGAGCCGTCTTTCTTAGCCCGAGTAGACATATTGCCTGGATCTGAGCCAGAATCTGGTTCGGTTAGCCCGAAGCAGCCGATCGCTTTGCCGGCGGCCATGTCGGGCAGCCACTGCTGCTTTTGCTCTTCTGAGCCGTACT